>JBOGDQ010000224.1:0-2100 GCA_050742975.1 Jatrophihabitantaceae bacterium | reverse complement strand
GGACAGAGCTGCACCTCGGCGCTCGCGAGGAGCGAGCCGCGCTGCGCCTGCGACTCGACGAGCCGGCGCGGGCCGAGGCCGACCTGACCACGCTGTGCGGACAGCATCCCGACCGCGAGCACTCCTGGGCGCTGCTGATCGGCGCGCTCGCCCGGGCCGGGCGGCCCGGCGACGTAGCTATTCAGCTGGCTGGGTTGAGTGCTGGTGGTAGCCATGCGCCGTTGGTGGTGAAGAGCTGGTAGAGGACGTCGAGTTTGTCGTGGCCCCATTTGGTGGCGGTGTCGAGGTAGGAGTGCACGACGGCGAAGTCGGTGAGGCCTTGCAGGGTTCGCCAGGCGCCGCCGGATGTTCGTTGCTGGATCTTCACGGGCCGGCATGATCGTTCTGCTTCGTTGTTGGTCAGCGGCACGGTCAGGTCGGTGGCGAAACGCAGGATCATGTCTTCGTATCGCCGGAATCGGCCGATCAGGGTTCGTGCCCGGTGGGCCAGCGGGTCGTCCTGGTCGCGGTTGTCGTCGCTGCCGCGGGCCAGTGCCCCGTGGTAGGCCGAACGGATACCGGTCAGGACTGCCGGGGTGAGCTGGTCACGGCCGGCCTCGCGGGCTCGGACGGCGGCGGCGTTGGCGTCGAGCAGGCAGGTGGCCATGGCCAGTGCCCACAGTTGCCCGTCGGGGTCGGGATCAGAGACCGAGCGCAGGTCGCGTAGTAGGTGCGCTGCGCACCAGGCGTGGGCGCAGGCCAGGTGCTGGTAGCCGGCGTAGCCGTCACGGACCAGCACTCCGGTGAAGGCGGGTAGTACGCCGCCGGCGTCGATGGTCGCGGCGCTGCGGTCGCCGGTGTGGGCGAGGGTGAGGTACTCGGTGCAGTCCACGTGCACGTAGGCCAGCGACCCGGCCGCGCGGGCCGGGGTTTCGTCGGCGTGCAGCACCGGCGCGTCGGCGAGCAGGCCGCGCAGGTGGGGCAGGAACCTGTTCTCCAGCCGGTGGGCGGCCCGCCCGCGTACCCCGGCGACGAACCCGGTCGAGACGTCGATACCGCACAGGGCTTCGACCAGGTCACGGGCCCGCCCGACGGGCAGGTAGTGCGCACAGGCCAGCAGCGCGCAGCGGGCCAGTACCTGCGGCCCGATACGCACCGGGGAACCCGGACCGGCCAGCACGACCGCGTTCTCGTCATCGCCGATGGTGTCCCAGGCCGGGGTGGTGACCGCACCGCAGCACCGGCACCTGCGCGAGATGCGCCGGTACTCGGTGACATGCGGAGCGGGCGGCGGGGGAATGTCGACCACCTGACGGCGCTGACGATCATGCTCACCCACCCCGGCCAGCGGCGCCGCGCACCGCGCACATTCGACCGGTTCGATCACCACCGTCTCATCCGGATCATCGACCAGCTCCCGGGTACGCGATGCCGCACCCGCCTGCTTGCCCGGCTTGCGACCAGACCGGCCCCGCGAGGAGCGTTTCTTCGCCTGCTTCTTCGCCCACGGCGCGTCCGCCGACGGCGGCCGTGAGGAGTTCGACGAGTCCGACCCCAGCCGCCGCTCCAGCTCCTCGACCCGCTTGATCAGCTCGGCGTTGATCCGGCGCAGCTCAGCGTTCTCCACCCGCAACGCGGCATTCTCCGCTGCAAGCTCGTCGACACGCTGGCCACCAGGCACCCGGCCAGCCTGACCGAACCACCACCGTGATCAAGACGACACGTCGAGATCAAGTCCCACCAGTCACAAAAGTCACAGCTGAATAGCTACCTGCGGTGGATCAAGCCTAAGGCGATCGCGTCCGAGCTAGCCTAGGCGATCCGCCCCGGGGGGAACCATCCTCACCCACCGCATGCTGCCGATCTGGCTCGGCTGGGCCGTCGTCGTGCTCGCGATCGTCGCGCTCGTCATTGGGTTCTTCGGGCTGCTCGGAGTCGGTGTGTGGATCCTCGCCGCCAGCGTCCTCATCCTGCTAGGCCCGGATCGGGCCGCGCTCGCGGCCAACTAACATCTCGTTGCCCGCGCGTAGGCGGCCGGGCAATCGGAACCTCACGCACACGGTGCCGGCCTGATCGGTCTCGGCGTCGCCGCAGGCATCCGGTCAGATCGGTCCTCCCGGC
>JBOGDQ010000223.1:0-18171 GCA_050742975.1 Jatrophihabitantaceae bacterium | reverse complement strand
AGAAGATCATCGAGCTGTGTGCGGACGGTGACGCCGAGGGCGCGGCACTCGCCGCCCGCGCGAACTGGCACGCACTGGGGCCCCTACTCGACGACGCGAAGGGCGAGCCTGCGCAAGTTGAGGCGGCATCCACCCGGCGCTCCGCGGGCCGACGTTGATCAGCAGAGCCGTGTGGTCGACGTGCCGCGCTACAATCCGCTGTTGATCATGATCTAGCCAGGACCCGACCCGCTGCGACGCTGGCCGATCACCGAATCGGGCACCGCCGCGGCACGCACCGCCGCCTTCAGGCGTGCGCGCGATCTTCCGGCATGCTGTCCTCGTGGTCAGTAGGGCAGCAAGCAGATGCCGCCCTTGTTGGTGACCGCGCCGCACTTCTGCGCGTTGCCGTCGCTGTAGATGTCGCTGGCAACCCACAGCCCGGCGCCGGTGAGGTAGAGCTCGTGCGTCCCGTAGCCCAGGGCGCGGGTTGGGTTCCATGCGGTGGCCTGGCCGGTCGTGGGGTTGATCGACGCGATGCCCGGCCGCGAGAGGGCGCCGGGGCCGGCCGCGTCGCAGCCGAAGCCGTTGTTCGCCCAGCGCTCGTGCCCGCTGACGTAGACGTTGTTGGCGTCGGCGGCGACTGAGTAGTACGAGTCGCAGCCGGTGTAGTTGACCCACTCGTGGGCCACGTTCGTGCTCGTCGCGGGGAACGCGGCCACGGCGTCGCACAGCCCAGCCCGCGGCTGCCACGTCGCTGAACCGGGACCGGAGGCGGGCTTGTACCCGGTTGACGCGATGTACACCGTGGCGTCGTCGGGTGACCAGTTCGCCGACCGCGCGTAGAAGGACTCGATCGGGTCGCACGCGGCGTTCAGCTCGGTCGAGAACCAGTTGTCGATGACCACCGACGGTCCGTTCAGGTCGAGCATGGCGACCTGCTGCCGGGGTGTGGACCCCAGCGAGGTGAACACGCCCTCGATGAGCATCCGGTCACCGGCGTGGCTCAACTGCGAGTTGTAGACCTCGGTCGACGTCCGCGGATAGGTGCCCTTGGCCGGGATGTTCAGGTACGAGGTCACCGCACCGGTACTCGGATCGAGGCTGGCCATACGGCTCCGGGCAACCCCGTTGATGGAGGTGAAGGCTCCACCGGCGATCACCGCCCCGTGGGTGTACTGCACGGTCATCACCGCATTGGAGGCATCACGGGCGAAGCCCGTCTTCACCGCGCCGGTCGTGGTGTCCACGGCGGCGATGTACTTCGACGCGACGCCTCTGACCGTCGTGAAGCTGCCACCGAGGTAGGCGGTCGAGCAGTCGGGGGACAGAGCGATCGAACGGACCGGCGCGTTGGCGGCCGGATTCCATGAGGTCAGCACGCCGGTCGTCGCCGAGAAGCTGAACGCGTTGCCTCTCGTGAAGGTCTGCCGACCCTGCCCGATCGAGCTGATCGTGCCGACCGCGTACATCGTCGAACCGCACTGCAACAGCTGTTCGACCCGCTGGTTCGGCGTGGTCCTCAGCAGCCACGGCGTGAAGCTGGCCGGAGTCGTGCTGACGGTTCCCGGTGTGGCGGCGCTCGCGCCGGCGGCGAGGACGAGCGAGGCGAAGCCCGCACCCAAGCCCGCGAGCAAGGACGTCTTGACAAATCTCATGAATCCCCCCGATGACGATGCCGCTGGAGCGCGGTCGACCCTGACAAGACACTGTCTGTCTGGGAGCGGCATTTTACCACTCCTATCCGCTTCCTCCATCTCTCGCAGCCCGACAGTTGTCGTGCGCCAATACCCGGTCGACCTGCAAGTAGCTCGCCTGTCGCCGAGAGCATCCGCGACTCTGCTAAACCGGCCGAAATCCGGCCATTGATCTTGATAGCGATGAACCACCAACGGGGCCGGATGGCTAGAGCCCGGAATCCAGGGGCTCCATCGGGAGCCGCCTGTCGGAGTCGAACCGACGACCTACGCATTACAAGTGCGTTGCTCTGGCCAGCTGAGCTAAGGCGGCAGCGCATCGAGGTTACCTGCCCGGCGATCGATGCCGCCTGGACGCCACTCGACACCAACGGCAGGCAGACTACCTACGCGCCCGAAACCCGTCCGCCGATCGACCGAGGACCGCAATTGAGCCGCCTGCACAAGCCGAGAGCCGGGTTCTGGATCCGGCTCTGCGTCGTGATCCTCTACCCGCTGGACGCGCTGCTGTTCCGCATCCGCTGGCACAACCTGGACCGCATGACACCACCGGATCAGGGCGGAGTGATCATCGCGCTCAACCACCTGTCCCATGTCGACACCGTGCTGATGGCGCGCTTCGTCTGGCAGTCCGGACGAGTGCCTCGGTTCATGGTCAAGGCCGGCATGTTCAGCCAACCGGTCGTGGGCCGGATCCTGCGCGGCGCCGAGCAGATCCCCGTCCGCCGCGGCACGGAGGACGCGGCCCGATCGCTGGGCGAGGCGGTCTCCGCCCTGGCCCATGGCGAGGCCGTCGTCATCTACCCCGAGGGCACCACGACCAAGGACCCGGACAACTGGCCGATGCTGGCCAAGACCGGCATCGCCCGCCTGGTCCTTCTCTCGCCGGACACGCCGGTCATCCCGGTCGGCCAGTGGGGCGCGCAGAAGCGTCAGGGGATGTCCCTCGAACGGTTCGTCAGGCGCCGCACCGCGCAGGCATCGGTCGGCAGGCCGGTCGACCTCCGCCGCTTCCGGGGCGCCAAGCCGACGACCCAGACGCTGCGCGAGATCACCGACACGATCATGCGCGAGGTGCGTGACGAGGTGGCTTTGCTGCGTCGGGACCCGGCACCGACCGAGTTCTTCCGTCCGGACCGCACCTACGTCGACACGCGCTGATCCGGCCCGCCTGTTGACCGAGCGGGCCTCGGGAGTGTTCCATGTCACCTATCCGACCGCTACGCCGGTCGGCAGATGCTGCCTTTGACATCGGTGGGGCAGACCGACATCCGCCGGCCGGAAATCCGTGAGGTTCGACGGTGCCGCCCAGCCAGCGCACCGGACGTTCCCGTAACCGGCGCGGCAGTGACACACCGATTTGGGAGTTTCCCATGGCCGAAGTCAGCTACGTCGACGCCACCTGCCTGTACCCGGGCAACCCGATCCCCGCCGTCAACAGCCTCAGTCTGGACGTCAAGGACGGCGAGTTCATGGTGCTGGTCGGGCCGTCCGGATCCGGTAAGTCCACCGCCCTGCGGATGCTCGCGGGCCTGGAGGACGTCTCCAGCGGCGAGATCCGGATCAACGGCGCGGACGTCTCGCGCAAGCCTCCGAAGGACCGCGACATCGCGATGGTGTTCCAGAACTACGCGCTGTACCCCCACATGAGCGTCGGCGAGAACATGGGCTTCGCCCTCAAGCTCAAGGGTGTTTCGAAGGACGAGCGGGCGGTCAAGGTCCGCGAGGCGGCCAAGCTGCTCGACCTGGAGCCGTACCTCGACCGCAAGCCGAAGGCGCTCTCCGGCGGTCAGCGCCAGCGGGTGGCGATGGGTCGCGCGATCGTGCGCGAGCCCAGCGTGTTCCTGATGGACGAGCCGCTGTCCAACCTCGACGCCAAGCTGCGCGTCGAGACCCGCTCGAACATCGCGGCGTTGCAGGCGCGGCTCGGCACCACCACGGTCTATGTCACCCACGACCAGGTCGAGGCGATGACGATGGGGCACCGGGTTGCCCTGCTCAAGGACGGAGTGCTGCAGCAGTGCGACACCCCGCGCAACCTCTACGACACCCCGCAGAACGCTTTCGTGGCCGGGTTCATCGGTTCACCGGCCATGAACCTGCGGGACGTCGAGCTGGTGTCCGGCGGCGTGCAACTGGGCAACATCGTGCTGCCGCTCAGCCAGACGGTCGTCGATGCGGCGCACGCGGCGAACCTCAAGTCGGTGACGTTCGGAGTGCGCCCGGAGTCCTTCCACGTCGCCGACGACGCGGCCCAGGACGGGCTGAAGATCGAGGTCCAGCTGGTCGAGGAACTCGGTGCCGACGCGTACGTCTACGGCACGCTGCCCGGCGACGAGCCCGGCGCCAAGCCCTTCGTCGTCCGCTTCGACGGGCGGGTGCCGCCGCGCATCGGCGAGACGGTCAGCGTCTCGGTGCGCAGCAACGAGGAGCACGCGTTCAACATCGAGACCGGCGCGCGCCTGGGCTGAACCCGAAGGCGACCCCCCACGCGACGAGCGCTCGCACGAAGGCCGAGCACCCGGGTTCAAAAGGCGACCCACCACGCGATGGGTGCTCACGCGAAGAGCCCTCCCCCGCCGGCTACGCCTTCAGCGGCGGGGGATCCCCACTCGCGCCGAAGGCTTGCGTTCGGACCGAGTGATCCACCCCGCTCTTTGGGTGGTCGCGAGGGACGCCTGAGCGAAATAAGTCCTGAGCGGATCAAGTTCTCCGGCGCCGGGCGATCTCGGCGAGGGCCACCGCAGCGGCGACGGACGCGTTCAGGGACTCGGCCGGCCCGGTCATCGGGATCGAGAGCGTGAGGTCGCAGGTCTCGCCGACCAGCCGCGAGAGCCCACGGCCCTCCGAGCCCACCACGACGACGATCGGGTCGGTCGCCAGCTCGAGGTCGTCGACGGACGTGCTGCCGTCCGCGTCCAGGCCCACCACGACCAGGCCCGCCTTCTGACACTCCTTCAGCGCGCGGACCAGGTTCGTCACCTGCGCGATCGGGATGCGGGCCGCGGTGCCGGCCGAGGTCCGCCACGCGGTCGGGGTCACGCCCGCCGACCGGCGCTCGGGGAGGATCACCCCGTGCGCGCCGAACGCCACCGCCGAGCGGATCACCGCGCCGAGGTTGCGCGGATCGGTGACCGCGTCCAGCGCCACGAGTAGGGGCGCCGTGCTCGATTCTGCCGCTGTGGCAAGGACATCGGCCAGCTCGCGGTAGGCATAGGGCGGCACCTGAAGCGCGATGCCCTGGTGCTGGATGCCGTTGGTCTTGCGGTCCAGCTCGGCCCTGCTGATCTCGAGCAGCGCCAGGCCCCGGTTGCCGGCCAGCCGGATCGCCTCGGTCACCCGCTCGTCCGCCTCGATGCCGACGGCCAGGTACAGCGCTGTGGCCGGGATCTTCGCGTTCAGGGCTTCGACGACCGGGTTCCGGCCGACGAGCAACTCGGCCGCGGCGGAGTCCTTGCGCCCACGACCCTGATCACGACGCGTCGCGGCGGCCGCTCGGCGCGCGGCCGGGTGGCCCTTGCGAGCCTCGGCCGGCGGCGTCGGTCCCTTCCCTTTGAGGGCGCGCTTGACCTGCCCGCCGGAGCCGGCCTGCGCGCCCTTCTTGGACTTGCGGATCGCGCCCTGACGTTGCGAATTGCCAGCCATTATTGAGGTTCCTTGAGTGTCCAGCGCGGTCCGGCCGCAGTGTCCTCGACGGAGATGCCCGCCCCGTCCAGCTGATCACGGATGGCGTCGGCGGCCGCGAAGTCCTTGCGTTCCCGTGCCGCGCTGCGCTGGTCCACCGCCACTCGCGCGAGCGCATCGACGACGCCCGTCAGGTCGGACACGGAAGTCTGGCTCCAGGTGGCCGGGTTGATCCCCAGCACGTCGGTCATGGCGAGCACGGACGACAGCGCGCCTCCTGCCGCCGCCTTGTCCCCCGCGGCCAGCGCGGTGTTGCCCTCGCGCACGACCGAGTGGATGGCGGCCAGCGCGAGCGGAACGCCCAGATCGTTGTCGAGCGCGCTCGCGAAGTCGGCGCACACCGGGCCCGGCTCGCTCTCGCCCACCACCTCGCTCGCGCGCTCGACGAAGTTCTCGATGCCGCGATAGGCCGTACCGGCCTGGGCGAGAGCGTCCGGCGAGTACTCCATCGTCGAGCGGTAGTGCGCCGAACCCAGGTAGTAACGCAGCTCGACAGCGGGAACGCTCTTCAGCACCTCGCCGACCTGCAAGGTGTTGCCGACGGACTTGGACATCTTCTCGCCGGCCAGGTGCAGCAGCCCGTTGTGCACCCAGTACCGCGCGAACCCGTCACCGGCGCCGACCGACTGGGCCAGCTCGTTCTCGTGATGCGGGAAGACCAGGTCCAGTCCCCCGCCGTGGATGTCGAACGTCGGCCCGAGGTACTTCGTCGCCATCGCCGAGCACTCCAGGTGCCAGCCCGGACGGCCGGGTCCCCACGGCGTCGGCCAGGACGCGGTCGCCGGCTCGCCGTCCTTGTGCCCCTTCCACAGCGCGAAGTCACGCGGGTCGCGCTTGTGCAGGTCACCGGCGCTGTCTCCCGCCGGCTGCATCTCGTCGACCCGCTGTCCCGACAGCGAACCGTACGACGGCAGCGAGGTCACGTCGAAGAACACGTCGCCGCCGGACGCGTACGCGTGGCCCCGCTCGATAAGCCGCTCGATGAGCGCGATCATCTCGGTGACGTGGCCGGTGGCCCGCGGCTCGTATGTCGGCGGCAGGCAACCCAGTGCGATCTCGCCGGCCCGAACCTCCCGCTCGTTGCGGTAGGCCAGCGCCCACCACGGCTCGCCCGCCTCGGCCGCCTTGATCAGGATCTTGTCGTCGATGTCCGTGACGTTGCGGACGTAGGTGACCGCGTAGCCGCAGTGCTCGAGCCAGCGCCGAAGGATGTCGGTGGTCACCCAGTTGCGGGTGTGCCCGATGTGCGGCGGCCCCTGCACGGTGAGCCCGCACAGGTAGATCGACGCCTTGCCGGGCTCGAGCGGGACGAACTCCCGCAGCGACCTGGTCGCGGAGTCGTGGAGGTGGAGCGTCACGCCGCCATGGTACGGGCGAGCTCCGGCGTCAGCGGACGACGACGTGCTGCGCAGTCACCCGCGCGACGACGCGCACGTGATCGGTCCCGTCGTCGCCGGTGAACCGCTCGCCGTAGTAGAGCTGCGACAGCCGCTCGATCAGCTCGGGGCCGCCGTCGGTGGTCAGTGACACCGTGCCGCGGACCTCGACGTAGGCCTCCGGCGTGCTCGCGTCGTAGATCAGCACGCTCACGCGCGGGTAGCGGCGCCAGTTCCGCTCCTTGGCCCGGCCGACGATGGTCGACAGCAGGATGTCGTCGCCGTCGTACGTGGCCCACAGGACCGACGTCTGCGGAGCGCCGTCCTTCATCACGGTGGCGACGACGAGATGCGCCTTGGCGTCCAGGAGCTTCTTGGCCAGGTCGGGCAGATGTGCACTCATGGTGGCGATAACGTCCACGTCATGAGCGCTCTTCCCCTTCGTCCGGAGTCCGTCGTGGTCGCGAGCGGACGGCCGGCGGATCAGCCGGACGCCCCGCTGAACGTCCCCATCGTCCTGGCCGCCCCGTTCCGGCACGCACCGGAGCACAACGGGTACCTGCGGCACGAGAGCAGCGACACGATCCGCGCCTTCGAGCAGGCGGTCGGAGCGCTCGAGGGCGGCACGGCGGTCGCATTCGGCAGCGGCATGGCGGCGGTGGCCGCGATCGCCGAGGGCCAGCCGGCGGGCGCGATCGCCGTCGTGCCGTCGGCCGCCTATTCGGGCTCGGTGCAGCTGTTCGGCGAGCAGCAGCGGTTCGGGAAGATGCAACTCCGCAGCGTGGACATCACCGACACGGACGCGGTGCTCGCCGCGCTGCCCGGAGCGAACCTGCTGTGGCTGGAGACGATCACCAATCCGCTGCTCGGGGTGGCCGATCTGCCGGTCCTGATCGACGCGGCGCACTCCGCCGGGGCGCTCGTGTGCGTGGACTCGACGTTCACGACCCCGCTCGTCGGGCGCCCGCTGGAGTTCGGCGCGGACGTCGTCATGCACTCGGCGACGAAGTACCTGGCCGGGCACTCGGACCTGCTGATGGGCGTGCTGGTGACGCGATCAGCCGAGCGCACCGAGGGGTTGCGGCTGCGGCGCGGCCTGACCGGGGCGGTCCCCGGCGCACTCGAGAGCTACCTCGCACTGCGCGGGGTGCGCACGCTGGCGCTGCGGATGGAGCGCGCGCAGGCCAACGCGGCGACCCTTGCGCAGCGGCTGGCCGAGCACCCCGCGGTCACCCGGGTCCGCTTCCCCGGCCTGCCGTCCGACCCCGGCCACGAGCGGGCGGCCCGCCTGTACAAGGGATTCGGCGCGATGATCTCCTTCGAGATCGACGGGACGGCCGAGGACGCCGAGCGGCTGTGCAGGTCGGTGCGGCTGATCGGCCACGCGACCAGCCTGGGCGGCGTGGAGTCGCTGATCGAGCGGCGGGCGATGCATCAGGTCGACGCGGGGTCGGGGGGTCCCCCCGCCGATGAAGGCGTAGCCGGCGGGGGCGGGACGCCGCCGAACCTGCTGCGGTTCTCCGTAGGCATCGAGCACGTCGAGGATCTGTGGGCAGATCTGCAGCAGGCGCTGGGCTGAGCTGCCGTAGTCGCCGGGCAGCGTCAGAACTGCCGGTCGGACACCTGCCACCTGCCGGGTCCGATCTTCATCGAGCAAGATCGGAACAGCGTGATCGGGCCGTGCCTGGGAGCTCTGCTAGCGGCGCACCAGTGCCGTCGCGATCGCGGCGATCCCCTCGCCGCGGCCGGTCAGTCCGAGACCGTCGGACGTCGTCGCTGCGAGCGAGACCGGCGCACCGACCGCGGCCGTCAACGTGGCCTCCGCCTCCGCCCGCCGCGGACCGATCTTCGGCGCGTTGCCGATGATCTGGACCGCGACGTTGCCCACCGTCCAGCCGGCGTCGCCGACCCGACGGACCACCTCGGCGAGCAGCGTCGTCCCGGAGGCGCCGGACCAGTGCGGGTCGCCAGTGCCGAACACGGCACCGAGGTCGCCCAGCCCGGCCGCGGTGAGCAGCGCATCGCACGCGGCGTGCGCGGCAACGTCGCCGTCGGAGTGCCCGGAACAGCCGTCGACGCCGGGCCAGTCCAGCCCCGCAAGTCGGCAGGGACGTCCCGCCTCGATCGGGTGGACGTCGACGCCGATGCCGGTACGGACGTCGGGGCCGGGCTCAGCCACGCGCGAGCACCGCCTCGGCCATCGCAAGATCCAACGGCACCGTCACCTTGAACGCCTCCTGCGCCCCGCGCACGGCGATCACCCGTCCCCCGATCGCCTCGACCAGCGACGCATCGTCGGTTGCGTCCGGATCGGCCGATGCGTGCGCCGCCTCCAGCGTCGCGCGCCGGAACCCCTGCGGCGTCTGGACGGCCAGCAGGCCGGAGCGGTCCAGGGTCGCGCCGACCGCGCCGGTGTCGGCGTCCACGCGGCGGACCGTATCGGTGACCGGCATCGTCGGCACCACCGCGTCTGCGCCCGCGCCCAGCGCGTCGAGCACCCGGTCGATCACCTCGGCGGGGACGAACGCGCGGGCGACGTCGTGAACCAGCACTACGTCGACGTCAGCGGCGAGGGCGGCCAGCCCGCGCGCGACCGACTGCTGGCGGGTGTGGCCGCCGGGGACGACCGTGGCTGCGGGAGCGAGGTCGGCCGCCGACCCGGTCAGCGCGGCCGGGGCGGCGATCACGACCGAGTCGACCCGCGGATGGGCGATGAACCGCCGCGCCGCGTGTTCGAGCAGCGTCCGGCCGGCGACGGTGACGAATGCCTTCGGGACGTCGGCGCCGAGCCGATCGCCCGAGCCCGCAGCAACGAGAATGGCGGCGACGATCATCTGATCGTCGCCGCCATCGTCGTCAGTCTGGTGCGGTCAGGCCACGGCCTCGGCGAGCACCTCATCGAGCACGATCTCGGCCTTGTCCTCGTTCGTGCCCTCGGCGAGCGCGAGTTCGCTGACCAGGATCTGGCGGGCCTTCGCGAGCATCCGCTTCTCGCCGGCCGACAGGCCACGGTCGCGGTCACGGCGCCACAGGTCGCGCACGACCTCGGCCACCTTGTTCACGTCGCCGGACGCGAGCTTCTCGCCGTTCGCCTTGTACCGGCGCGACCAGTTGGTGGGCTCCTCGGTGTGCGGCGCGCGCAGAACCTCGAAGACCTTGTCCAGGCCCTCCTGCCCGACGACGTCACGAACGCCTACGATTTCAGCGTTTTCGGCCGGAACCAGCACCGTGAGATCCCCCTGCGCGACCTTGAGCCGCAGGTAGGTCTTCGTGACGCCCTGCAGCAGTCGCTCTTCGATCGCTTCGATCAGAGCCGCGCCGTGATGCGGGTAAACAACGGTCTCGCCGACCTTGAAAGTCATGTGTTCGAGCCCCTTTCCACTAACCCAAGGGTAACACGCAGCACTGTCACGAAACCGGACATGGATTCGAACCGCCCGACGCGATAAGGGGCTCGACTGCGTCGTCTCGACTTGACAACTCGCGTGCTCAGGTGCGTCCCGCGGGCGTTGCTCCGGGGACGACCGTCGCGTGAGCACGCACGACTACCGGCCGAGCTTGATCGAAGTAGTCCGGCGGTCGAATAGCGACCAGACCGCTACCTCGATCATGGGCGGCGCGAGTAGCGCACCTCGGCGAGGTAGCCGGGGATCGGGGTTCACCAGCCGCTCGCTAGGCTGTCGGGCGTGACAGCACGAGTGACCTTCGCGCGCCGGATGGGCATGGGCCTCGTCCTCGCCTGCGCGACACTGCTCACCGCGGCATGCGCGACCGGCCAGCAGGCCGCGACCGCCAACGAGACACCCGCGATCGACGGGACGTCCGGACTGGTCGGCTCGATCCACGTGGCCGCGGTGGCACTCAAGGCGCCGCCCATCTCGTGCTACCTGCCCGGTTCCGACGCCGCGCTGACGTTCGTGATCGTCAACGCCGGGCGCTCCGCCGACAGCCTGGCCAGCGTCAGCTCTCCCCGATTCAAGTCCTCGCTCGTGGCCGCCAACGCCGCCGATGCCGCGTCGTACACGCAGGCCGAGCCAGGGACCGGCAGCTGCGCACCCGCGCCGAGCGGCTCTGCCTCGAGTTCAGCGACGCCACCCGCACCCTCCCAGCCGCTGCCGTCGGCCGGCGGGCCGCAGACGATCCCTCCGGGCCAATCCCTGCAGCTCGGGCTCACCGGCACCGGGACGGACACCTCGGCCGAGCCGGTGGTGATCCTGCGCGGGCTGACCGGCGGCGCGCTGTACGCCGGGGAATCGATCCCGGTCACGTTCACCTTCGCCGGTGCGGGCGAGCTGACACTGACCGTCCCGGTCCAGCTCTCGGTCGCACCCAACAACTCGACGATCCCCGCAGGCACGGACTCCGCCGCCGGCTAGCTGGCGCCGCTGCTCGTCCCGTCGGCTGCCGCCGCTGCTCGTCCCGTCGGCTGCCGCCGCTGCTCGTCCTGTCGGCTGCCCTCGCTAGTGTCCCGACCGTGACCAAGCCGAGCACTCGTAGCCCCGGATTTCGCTGTACCGACTGCGGCGCCACGTCGCTGCGCTGGGCCGGGCGCTGCAGCGAGTGCCAGGCATGGGGGACGGTGGCCGAGGTCGGCGCCACCACCCGGCGCGCAGTTGCCCCCGGTCCGGTCAGCCGAGCCGCACAGCCGATCGCCGAGCTCGACGTGGCCGCCGCGAAGGCGCGCCCGACCGGGGTCTCCGAACTGGATCGCGTCCTGGGCGGCGGGCTCGTCCCCGGTTCGGTCGTCCTGCTCGCCGGCGAGCCGGGGGTCGGGAAGTCGACGCTCTTGCTCGAGGTGGCGCACCAGTTCGCGAAGGCGGGCGAGCGCGCGCTCGTCGTCACCGGCGAGGAGTCCACCTCCCAGGTCCGGTTGCGGGCCGAGCGCACCGGCAATCTCGCGCCCACACTGTTCCTGGCCG
Source organism: Jatrophihabitantaceae bacterium (assembly GCA_050742975.1). GTDB lineage: Bacteria > Actinomycetota > Actinomycetes > Mycobacteriales > Jatrophihabitantaceae > JBDTGE01. The sequence goes on along the minus strand of JBOGDQ010000223.1, from coordinate 6,516 downwards.
CCGAGAACGACCTCGCTGCCCTCCTGACCCACGTCGATCAGGTCGATCCGGGCCTGCTCGTCGTCGACTCGGTGCAAACGATCTCCAGCGACGCGCTGGACGCGGGAGCGGGTGGCGTTCCGCAGATCAGGGCCGTCGCGGCCGCGGTGATAGCGGTCGCGAAGCAGCGCGGCATCGCCGCCGTGCTGGTCGGTCACGTGACCAAGGATGGTTCGATCGCCGGGCCCCGGGTGCTCGAGCACCTCGTGGATGTCGTCCTGCACTTCGAGGGCGACCGGCACTCCTCGCTGCGCCTGGTCCGGGCGACCAAGAACCGCTTCGGGGCGGCCGACGAGGTCGGCTGCTTCGAGATGCGCGAGGATGGAATCGCCGGGCTGGCCGACCCGTCCGGCCTGTTCCTGTCCGACCGCGCCGTAGCCGTCCCCGGCACCTGCGTCACGGTCACCATGGAGGGGCGCCGTCCGCTCGTCACCGAGGTGCAGGCCCTGGTCAACCGTGCGAGCTCCGGCGGTTCGCCGCGCCGGGCGGTCAGCGATCTCGAGTCGGCCCGGGTGGCCATGCTGCTCGCGGTGCTGGCCCGGCACGGCCAGGTGCAACTCGCCGAGCACGAGGTATACGCGTCCACGGTCGGCGGCATGGCTGCGCAGGAGCCGGCAGCAGACCTCGCGATCGCCATCGCGCTGGCGTCGGCTGCGCGCAACGCGGCCATGCCGGCAGCGCTGTGCGCGATCGGTGAGGTCTCGCTGTCCGGCGACGTGCGGCGCGTCCCGGCCCTGGGCCGGCGGCTCGCCGAGGCGGCCCGGCTCGGCTTCACCACTGCGCTGGTGCCGAGCGCGCACAGCGGCGAGAAGGTCAACTGCGCCGGGCTGGACACCGTCCCCGTCACGACGCTGCGCGAGGCGATGGAGGCCGCGGCCAACCTGCGTCAACGCGGGGTGGCCCGGCGCCGCCCGGTGCTGCGAACCGTCCAGGGCGGCGGCTGAGCCGGCGCGGCGCAAACCAGCGGGTTTTCCGCTGCGCTCGCCCGTAGACTGACGCCTCGACAGAGCAGAAGGGCAACCGTGACGACATCCGATCGCGACGACGTGCTGCGCGGCGTCCTGGCCACGGTCGCTCCCGGCACCTGGTTGCGTGACGGGCTCGAACGCATCCTGCGCGGCAATACCGGCGCGTTGATCGTTCTCGGCTGGGACCGGACGGTCGAGACGATGTGCACCGGCGGCTTCCCGCTGGACATCGAGTTCTCCGCCACCCGGCTGCGCGAGCTGTGCAAGATGGACGGCGCCGTCGTGCTCAGCACGGCCGGCGACCGGATCGTCTACGCCGCCACCCACCTGATGCCCGACCCGGCGACGCCGACCGAGGAGTCCGGAACCCGGCACCGCACCGCCCAGCGCGTCGCCAGGCAGACGGCGTACCCCGTCATCTCGGTGTCACAGTCGATGCGCATCATCAGCCTGTACGTGGGCGATCGCCGCTACGTCTTGGAGAGCAGCGGCGAGCTGCTGTCTCGCGCCAACCAGGCCATCGCGACCCTCGAGCGCTACAAGATGCGGCTCGACGAGGTTTCCAACGCCCTGTCCGCGCTGGAGATCGAGGATCTCGTCACGGTCCGCGATGCCGCGATCGTGTCGCAGCGGCTGGAGATGGTGCGCCGGATCGCCGACGAGGTCACCGGGCAGGTCGTCGAGCTCGGCACCGACGGCCGACTGCTGGCCCTGCAGCTGAACGAGCTGATGGCCGGCGTCGACCTGGACCGCGAGCTGATCGTGCGTGACTACATCCCGGCCGGACGTCGCGGGCGCGCGGTGGCGCAGGTGCTGACCGACCTGACCGAGCTGTCCGCGACGGACCTGCTCGACCTGATCCCGGTCGCCCGGGCGATGGGGCTGCAGAGCACGGCCGATGGGCTGGACTCGGCGACCAGTCCCCGCGGGTACCGGCTGCTGGCCCGCGTGCCACGGATGCCCGGCGCGATCCTGGACCGCGTCGTCGAACACTTCGGTGGCCTGCAGAAGCTCCTCGCCGCGTCCGCCGAGGACCTGCAGGTGGTAGACGGCGTCGGCGAGTCCCGCGCCCGTGCCGTCCGCGAGGCGATTTCGCGGATGGCCGAAGTCTCGATCATCGAGCGCTACTCGTAACTCGTCCGCGCCAGGCGCCCCTCGCGACCACTGCAAAAAGCGCAATGGGGGTGCCCCCGCCGATAAGGGCGTAGCCGGCGGGGGATCACTCGGGCCGCAACTGCAAGCTCGCTTCGCTCGCTCGGGCTCGGGCTCGGGCTCTTCGCGCGAGCGCTCGTCGCGTGTTGCGTGTTGGGTCGCTTCTCGACATCCGCCGGAAGCGGGTGGCCGCAACGCAGCGGCCTCGGCAGGTCGGCGTGCACACTGCCCGTGGCAGACATTGGGCAGCACAGCTCCGCCGACGCTGGTGCAGGTCCGATGCTGTGGCGCTTGATTCGCAACAAGTCTTGGTGGCCCCTGGCGGGGACGCCGCTGCGGCGCGGAAATAGAGGTGGCGGGCGCGATAGTGCGTCGGTCAGTTTGGTGTGTGCTCCAGAATCGCTATTTCCGTTCAGATCGGCGCGAGCACGCGAGCAAGTCGCGATCTTGGTGCGAATCGGTCGCCCTGGTGTCCAAAGTGCACCAAGATCTCTGCCGACGGGTGACCTCCCCGGCGGCGCGCATCGCACCCGGCACGCGGCCGCTCCGCGACGAAGTCGCGTCGGTCCGGGTGTCCGCCCCGAGCTTGCGAGTGGGTGGCGCCGGGATCGACTGCGGCCGCAAGGAGCACATTGGCGCGAGCATCGACTGCGGCCCTCAGGAGATCGTGAACTGGGCGGCCTTGCCGTTCACGCCGGCCAGCGTCGCGTACAGCGTGTACGTTCCGGCGCCGACGCGCTGCCGCGTCGTGGCGCAGCCGGGCTGCGCGGTGAGCCCGCTCCACGTCATGCTGAAGCCGATCGGCTTGTCCACCGGCAGCGTCTTCTCGGTGACGCCGGGCTCGGTCTGACAGTCGTGGCTGCCCCATACCCGGGATGCGCCGTTGTAGACGCGGAGCAGGATCTGGCTGTCCGCGACGTCCTGGACGCACGGCGCCGGCCCGGAGTTGGTCACCTGCAGCGTCAGCACCGGCTGGTCGCCGATCCGGTACTGCGCCTTGCCGACAACGGCCTGCACCTGCAACTGGTGGGCCTGGCATTTGGCCGGCGGCCGGGACGTCGACGCGCTGGTCCGGCCGGTCGTCTTCGCACCGGACGGGCTGCGGGTGGTCGGCGTCTCGTGCGGCGAGCCGGGTGTCGGCGTCCGACCCCCCGTCGTGCTGCCGGTGCGCCCATCCTGCCCCGACGGGTTGCCCCCACCGCCGGAAAAGACGGTCTTCAGGGTCAGCGCCAGCAGGACGACGAGCACGATCGCGGAGGCGATGACCAGCAGACGGCGCCGCCAGTAGACGGAGGGCGGCTTCGAGCCGACGGGACGAAACATGACGCAGACACGTTATCGTCCGAGCCCGGCCACTCCCTGCCCGACTCGCGCAAGCGCCGATGACCGCACATGCGACGATGCCCGAACCATGTCCGACCCTTTCGCCGTCGCCGTCATAGCCTGGTACAGCAGAGCGGCTCGCACGCTGCCCTGGCGCGACCCGGACGCGGGCCCGTGGGCGGTGCTGGTGAGCGAGGTGATGCTGCAGCAGACTCCGGTCGCACGCGTGCTACCTGCGTACGAGGCCTGGCTGCGCCGCTGGCCGGCGCCGGCCGACCTGGCCGCCGACTCGTCCGGCGCGGCGGTGCGGATGTGGGGCAAGCTCGGCTATCCACGCCGCGCGCTGCGGTTGCACGAATGCGCGGTCGCGGTCACCGAGCGGTTCGGCGGTTCGGTTCCGGACGATATCGATTCGCTGCTGACGCTGCCCGGTGTCGGCGCCTACACCGCGCGAGCGGTCGCGACCTTCGCGTTCGGGCAGCGGCACCCGGTCGTCGATACGAACGTGCGCCGGGTTGTTGCGCGCGCGGTCGGCGGTCGCGGCGAGGCCGGTCCCCCGGCGACCGCCCGCGATCTGGCTGCAGTCGAGGCGCTGCTACCGCCGGAGCGCTCGGACGCCGCGCGGGTCAGTGCCGCGCTGATGGAACTCGGCGCGCTCGTCTGTACCGCCCGAGCCCCTCGCTGCGTCGTCTGCCCAGTGGCCGCAACGTGTGCGTGGCGGCTGGCCGGTTCGCCGCCGTACACCGGACCCACCGCGCGACCCCAGCGGTTCACCGGCACCGATCGCCAGGTCCGCGGGTTGCTACTCGACGTCCTGCGCGCGAGCGTCGAGCCGGTCCCGCGGGGCGCCTTGGACGCCGCATGGGCCGACCCGGTGCAGCGAGATCGCGCGCTCGGTGCCCTGATCGTCGATGGCCTCATCGACCCGCTGCCCGACGGCCGGTTCGCCCTCCCCGGCCACGCCTGAGGTTAGCCGCGGCGGTCCCTCCCCCGCGTGGATCTTCCTGCACCCGGTAGCCCCCGTGACAGCCTGCGCAGGAAGATCGCGAACGCCCGCGCAGGAAGGTCGCGAACGCCGCGCTGGGCACGACGAAGGGCCCGGGCGGCGTCGCCGTCCCGGGCCCTTCCGCGTGTGCCGTGACTACTCGGCGGTGAGGTTCACCGGCGGCGCATCGGGCACCAGCTCCGACGGCTTGGTCTCGCCGCGGAAGCTGAACTTCGTCGGACCGTCCTTCACCATCGGGTCCTCTGGCTCGGTGCCGACGACCACGATCTGACCGGCCGCGAGTTCGCCGAACAGGATCTTCTCCGACAGCGCGTCCTCGATCTCGCGCTGGATGGTGCGGCGCAGCGGCCGCGCACCCAGGACGGGGTCGTAGCCCTTCTTGGCCAGCAGCTGCTTGGCCGCATCGGTGAGCTCGATGCCCATGTCCTTGTTCCGCAGCTGCACATCCAGGCGGGCGATCATCAGATCGACGATCTCGACGATCTCCTCCTGGGTCAACTGGTGGAACACGATGGTGTCGTCGATGCGGTTGAGGAACTCGGGCTTGAAGTGCTGCTTGAGCTCGTCGGTGACCTTCTGCTTCATCCGGTCGTAGTTCGACGACTCGTCGTTGGACGCCTGGAAGCCCAGGCTCACGGACTTGGACACGTCCCGCGTACCGAGGTTGGTGGTCAGGATCAGCACCGTGTTCTTGAAGTCCACGACGCGGCCCTGACCGTCGGTCAGCCGGCCGTCCTCCAGCACCTGCAGCAGCGTGTTGAACACGTCCGGGTGAGCCTTCTCGACCTCGTCGAACAGCACCACGCTGAAGGGCTTGCGGCGCACCTTCTCGGTGAGCTGGCCGCCCTCGTCGTAGCCGACGTAGCCGGGAGGTGCACCGACGAGCCGCGACACGGTGTACCGGTCGTGGAACTCGGACATGTCCAGCTGGATCAGGGAGTCGTCGTCGCCGAACAGGAACTCGGCCAGCGCTTTGGACAGCTCGGTCTTACCGACACCGGACGGGCCGGCGAAGATGAACGAGCCACCGGGGCGCTTCGGGTCCTTCAGGCCGGCCCGAGTGCGCCGGATGGCCTGCGAGACCGCCTTGATCGCCTGCTGCTGGCCGACGACCCGCTTGTGCAGCTCGTCCTCCATGCGCAGCAGTCGGGCCGTCTCCTCCTCGGTCAGCTTGAACACCGGGATGCCGGTCCAGGTGGCCAGGACCTCGGCGATCTCCTCGTCGTCGACCTCGGCCACGACGTCCATGTCGCCGGCCTTCCACTCCTGCTCGCGCCGGGCCTTGTCCGCCTGCAGCGTCTTCTCCTTGTCGCGCAGGGAGGCGGCCTTCTCGAAGTCCTGCGCGTCGATCGAGGACTCCTTCTCGCGGCGCACCTCGGCGATGCGGTCGTCGAACTCGCGCAGGTCCGGGGGCGCGGTCATGCGACGGATCCGCATGCGCGCACCGGCCTCGTCGATGAGGTCGATCGCCTTGTCCGGCAGGAACCGGTCGCTGATGTAGCGGTCGGCCAGGCCAGCGGCGGCGACCAGCGCGGCGTCGGTTATAGAGACGCGGTGGTGCGCCTCGTACCGGTCGCGCAGCCCCTTGAGGATCTCGATCGTGTGCGCCACGGTCGGCTCGCCCACCTGCACCGGCTGGAACCGCCGCTCGAGCGCGGCGTCCTTCTCCAGGTGCTTGCGGTACTCGTCCAGCGTGGTGGCACCGATCGTCTGCAGCTCGCCGCGGGCCAGCATCGGCTTGAGGATGGACGCGGCGTCGATGGCGCCCTCGGCCGCACCGGCCCCGACGAGCGTGTGGATCTCGTCGATGAACATGATGATGTCGCCGCGGGTGCGGATCTCCTTGAGCACCTTCTTCAGCCGCTCCTCGAAGTCACCGCGGTAGCGGGAACCGGCCACCAGTGCCCCGAGGTCCAGCGTGTAGAGCTGCTTGTCCTTGAGCGTCTCGGGGACCTCACCCTTGACGATCTTCTGGGCCAGCCCTTCCACTACCGCGGTCTTGCCGACGCCGGGCTCACCGACCAGGGC
>JBOGDQ010000222.1:0-2177 GCA_050742975.1 Jatrophihabitantaceae bacterium | reverse complement strand
GCGCAGGCTGATCTGTCAGAACGCGAAGGGAACGGTCATCTGGACCGCTGTTGGAGTGTTCTCCTGCGATGATCAGATGGTGCTGGAAGCCGACTTGCTCGATCCGTTACGCGGGCACGTCGACAGCGGTGAGTTGCCGGGCGCGGTCGTCGGGGTGCTCCGCGACGGTGAGGTGTCCTTCGGCGCGGTGGGCGTTCGGGCGACAGCGCTGTCGGAAGAGCTCACCGCCGACGCTCTGGTCCGGATCAGCTCCAACACCAAGCCGCTCATCGCCGCCCTGACCATGGCTCTGGTTGACGACGAAATTGTTGCGCTCTACGACCCGGTCGAGCGGTTCGTCCCCGAACTGGCTGACCGTCGTGTTTTGCGCCGCCTCGACAGCGATCCGGCCGACACCGTCGCGGCGAGTCGCTCGATCACTGTCGAGGACCTGCTCAGAATGCAGCTGGGCTTCGGCTTCGTGTTCGAGCAGTCGTGCCCCGCGGCCGAAGCGGCGGACAAGGCCGGTCTGGGCTTCGGTCCACCAGACCCGTCCCTTCCCCTGACGCCGGATGAGTGGATCGCACGGTTCGCCGCGCTGCCGTTGCTGGAACAGCCCGGGACGACATGGCGATACGAACTGTCCTATGCCGTGCTCGGCGTCCTGCTCGCCCGCGCCGCCGGGCGTCCGCTCGATGAGTTGGTGCGAGAACGGCTGCTGCAGCCACTCGGCATGCACGACACCGGCTTCGTTGCGTTCGCGGGCCGACTGCCCGTCTGCTACGCGAGGAGCGGCTCGGAACTGACCGTCTTCGACGACGCCGCCGACAGCCGATGGACCCGTCGTCCCGCCTTCCCCGACGCGCGTGGCGGCATGGTGTCCACCGCCGCCGATCTCCTGCGCTTCGCTGCCGCGCTGCTCGACGACGGAGCCGGCGTGATCGCGCCCACCGCAGTACGCGCGATGACCAGCGATCAGCTGACCGCCGAGCAACGGCGAGCTCCGTCGGCGAGATCCTTCCTCAACGGATCGGGCTGGGGCTACGGCGTGGAGGTCACCGCCAACGAACAGATACGCGACGGCAAGCCGATGCGCTACGGCTGGGGCGGTGGCCTCGGCACCCTCTGGTACACCTGGCCCGAACACCGAAGTGCGGCGGTGCTGCTCACTCAGGTACTGCCACCATCCGGGTCGATATTCGACGCGTTCATCGCGCACGCCGAAGCGCTGCTCGCCGACCCGTCCTGACAACCACGCATTCTCGCAGTGGCGCTCCTGGCAGACCACCTCACGCGCGGCGAACCGTCTGCACGCTCGACCAGCGTCGCCGGGGCCACTCAGATGAATCCGTCAGGTACCAACGCTCATGCCAACATCGGTCGGTTCGATGATTGCTCAGTCGTCGATCGCGCTACTGCCATCACGACGTTTGGCGGCGGCGACGCCCTCACGCATGGCGCTCACGGCCGCGGGCGAATGCTCGACCCAGTCCAGCACCTCGCCGACAATCCGAATCGGCTCGCGGCTGCGGAACGACTGCGTCGGATTGCCCAGGAACCTCTTGTCAGTCACGTTCGGATCGTCCTCAAAACCGCCCGTCGGCTCCACGACATAGATCCGCCCTCGGCCATCGCCAGCAGCCAGTTCGGCCCCCCATGTCGCCGCGTCGAGCGTCGCGGTGAAGTAGATGTAGTTCATCAGTCGACCGCGTTCGAAATTCGACTCCCGGCCCGGCGCCAGCAGCTCGCCAGTTGCCAGGTTGGCCTTCGTGCCATGTAGATACACGCCAGGCCGAAACACCTCAAAGGGCACCGGCGCTCTCGAGGTCGTCATAGGCCGAGGCTAGCCGTCGTCCGCTCAACCCATCTGCGGTGCGGTACCACAACGCGGGTACGCGTGCCCTGTGCGAGACAACGAACCGTCGTTATCTAGCATGACTGCGCGAACGTCGATCGCGTAGATGGATCTGTAGGGCGCGACCACTGCCATCGCATGCACCGGCCGCGCGCATGTGCCGCAAGAGGCGCCCGTGCGGGATTTCAGTGCGGGCGGGTCATCCGACACACGACCGTCTTTGGTCCGCTGCGGTAAGGGGCACCGAAGTCCACGCTCCGCAAGCGGTTCGGCTTGCAGACACTTCCGCGGCACGAGATCGCGCTGGCCGAGACCCACTCATGCCGCTGAGGATGGCCAGCAG
>JBOGDQ010000221.1:0-9284 GCA_050742975.1 Jatrophihabitantaceae bacterium | reverse complement strand
GCGTCGACCTGGACACCTCTGCTCTACCTGATGGGTGGCGCGAAAGACTCGTCAAGGTTCAGAACGCCAACACCGCGGCCCCGTCCGGCGAGCCGCATTTCGCCGGCTGGTGTCTCGACAAGGAAGACCTCTGTGTCGCCAAGCTGTGCGCGCTGCGCGAGAAGGACCAGAACTTTGTCGGTGCGTTGCTCGATGCCGGCCTGGTAGACGCGCCAGTCATCGCGGCACGACTTGTCTTGGTTGCCGAGCGCAAGGCGACCCGGTTGTCGCGCCGGCCTTCGCGGCGCTGATTGCGGAGTTGCTCGCCTCGCTGCGAACCTAGGCTGCCTCGCCAAGACTGCTCACGACCTGCCGAACCAACGTCGCACCGAGGCGAGTCAGCACGTCGGGCTTGGCAACTCGCTCCATTGCCTCCTCGGGGGTGAACAACCTCCGGTCAAGGCACTCTTGAACCATCTGCTCCAGTTCGGTCCTGTCAAGCTCCGGCGCGACATCGATAACCGTGCGCAACGCGGTCGTACAGCGGATGCCGTTGATCGACGTGATATCAGAATCCGGGACGTCGTCGTAGTGGACGATCACGTCTTGACCGTCCATGGCGACGCGCTCGGTCAGGCACCCGTTGGCATCGACGTAGAAGACGTTGTTCGTCTGATCCGGTGACATAGGTCGCGAGCCTAGGGCGCTCCGTTGGGGAGATCGGGGTTATCCACAGCTACGACGAGCTACGTGCTGCAGCCGTGTCGCCTCCGTTGTTCAGCTCTTACGGCTGCGGACAGACTGGAAGGCGGCAAGCGCGCGGTCGTCGGCGTCGGGGAGCCGGCCGAGGTACTGCTGCGTGGTCTGGATCTGCTTGTGGCCGAGGCGGTCCATCACGGCCTTGAGGTCGGCTTCGCCGGCCAGCAGCCACGAGGCGTGCGCGCCGCGCAGGTCGTGGAAGCGCACTCGTTGACGGATCGCGGAGCGCTCGATCGCCGGTAGCCCGACCCGGGTGCGGAACACGTTGCGCGAGATCGGCGAGCCGGTGCTGCTAGAGAAGAGCAGGTCCTCGCCGCGCCTGCCGGTGACCATCAGATATTCGCGGATGTCCCGGCGGAGCTGGTCGCCGACGCGGATAGTGCGGTGCTCGTTGTCCTTGGGGTAGTCGCGGATCGTCCAGACCTTGTCGGCGCCGGTGATCTTCGTCGTCACCTCGAGCACGACCCGCCGGATGTGGATCTCGCCAGTCTCCTGGTCGATATCGACCGGGCGGAGAGCTGCAAGCTCTCCCCAGCGGACGCCGGTCTCGATCGCGACCAACACCATCATGCGATAACGCTGTGGGATCTCCGCGAGCAGGGTGTCGAACTGGTCGGGTGTGATCGCCTTCTTCGGCTGCTTGACGAATTTCGGCAACACCGTGTGCGCGCACGGGTTGATCATGATGACCTGGTCGATGATCGCGCGCTCGAAGATCGAATGCAGGAGCGTGTGGTACTTGCGGACGGACCGCGGGCTCAGCTGTGGCCTGCGCTGGCCCGTGTAGTCCTCGACCTCCGCCGCGACCTCATTGATCAAGGCCTGCACGGTCGAGGCGACGATCTTGTTCATCGGCACCCGTCCGAAGCACGGGATGAAGTGGCGGTCCAAATTCGAGCGGTATCCGGCAAGCGTGGTCGGTTCCAGATGCTGCGCGGCCGGCCAGTAGTACCTCTCGACGTAAGCGGAGAAGGTAAGCCTGCCGCGCGAGTCGTCGGCCAGAGTGCCGGCGGCGGCCCGCTGTTCGAGCTTGATCGCGGCACGTTCGGCGTCGCGCTTGTTCGTGAACCCGCCGCCGCTTCGCTGCCGACCGTCCGGCGTGAAGTACATCGCGTACCAGCGCGATGTGCCGGCGGAGGTGATCCGTTGCTGCGCGAATGCCATGGTTTGACCTCTGGGTCTTGATGATCACTGGGGCGTATTGGGTCACACACGAGCTGACACAGCGGGCCGGCGTCCCTTACCGAGGCAGCGCCGGAACCAAGCACGACGTCGCCAACGTTGCTTGCGCTCGCGCGGTCTTCGTCGAGATCGAACTGAAGCGTTGTGCCGGCCCGGCCTCGGGTCGATTTCTGTCGAACCAACCCCTAATGATCAGGGCCCGACGTGCCCTCTACGACACGCCGAGCACCTCACAAGTCACACCCGTCGCTCTGGTGAGAACACCTCAACGAACCGCGCAGCGGCACCGTCCGCATCTGCCGATGGTGCGCGGATCTCTTGTCGGACACACATCTCGGTCGTGGTTGCGGCGAACCGTTGCCGCTACGTCGACAGCAGTTCGAAGATCTCGACCGCGCACTTGCCGTCACTGTTGGACAGGAACGGCAGCCCGTCGGTCATCGCCTTCGCCCCGGCTAGATCGTCGGCCTCAACGATCGTGTACCCGGTCAGGTCGCCGGCTGCTCCTTCAGCACCGTCGTCGCGAACCGATGCGTTCGCACCGAACGGGCTGCCGACGTCGATGAGCGCCGTGCCGACCGTCTGAATCCAGGCGGTGAACGCACCCATTCGCTCGGCGGCCTGCTCCGGCGTGACGTGGAACGCGGGAGTGGCCGGGCCACGGTAGAGGTACATGAACTTCGCCATGTCGATCGTCCTTTCCAGAGCTGGCGCGCGCCCTGCACGCCGTAGGCGGTATCACGAACGGCGATGCCCTGAACGGACGTGTACCGGCAACAAGGTTGCCGTGCCTGTCGGTAGCGAACGGTCGCGGGAGACAGGCACGGATACGGCGTCTAGCTCCAGCGGCTGATCTCGCCGTGCGGATACGCCCCGAACTGTCCGGTCTCGACGCCGGACTTGAGGCTGGTGAGGTAGGCGCCCCAGTTGGTGCTGCAGCCGCTCATGAACTCACTCGCCTCCCGCCAGCCGGCGTGAGTGAACAGCAGGGTCGTGTGAGCGTCACCGTTCGGGTGGAGCGCGAAGGTGATGTGCGTGCCGACCCATGACTCAGGGCCTTCCTCGACCCGCCAGGTGATCTGTTCGGGTGTCTCGGTGAGGACCTGCATCACTGCAGCGGGCTCGTCGGCGTCGCCGAAGTAGAGGCTAAAACGGCCGTCGCTGTCGGCGTGTCCGTCCAGTGGGCGCCCGGTCCACCAGCGGCTGATGCCGTCGGTGGTGGCGATGAGCTCGTGCACACGCTCGGTGCTGGCGTCGATGCTGATCCGGTGCAGGATGTCCGGCATTGTCGTGTCCTTATCTGTCAGGCGGCGACGAGGACGTCGGCCGCGGGGATTTCAGTGGTTGTCGTGGACGGGTGGGAGGGGATCGCCGTCGCGGTCACGGCGGCGAGTACCGCGAAGATGACGCAGGCCCATAGCGCCGGGCGGAAGCCCGCGGTCACGGCGGCGGGATTGCCAAGGTGGCCATGGGCGGCGAACACGGCGCTGGCAACCGCGATCGAGAAGACCGCACCGAAGCGCTGTGCCATGTAGTTGACGCCGGCGGCCTTGCCCATTTCGTGCTCGGCGACCGAGTTGAGGACGGCGGTCGGCACCGTGGGCAGCGCCATCGAGATGCCGATGCCTGCGATCAGTAGCGCGAAGACGAGTTCCACCTAGCTGGTGGCCAGCGATCCGCGGGCAGCGACCCATGCGTAGCCGATCGCCTGCAGCGCGAGACCGGTCAGCATGATCGGCCGCCGCCCGAGCCGGTCGGACAGCGCGCCGGCCAGCGGTGAGACCACCATCGGCGTAGCGAAGAACGGCAGGAGCCGAACGCCGGTCGAGATCGGTGAGTAGCCGCGGGCGAACTGGAACTCCTGCATGATCAGGAACGCGGCCGCAAAGGTGGCACCGGACATCAGGAACGCCGTCAGGTTGCCGATCGCGAAGCACTGATTGCCGAACAGCCGCATCGGCACCATCGGCTCGAGTGCCTTGTGCTCCCAGCCGGCGAAGGCCAGCAAGAGCGCGGCGCCACCGATCAGGGCGCCGAGGATCTCCGGACTCGACCAGCCGATGTCGTTCGCACGGACCAACGCCCACACCACCCCGACGACGCCACCGCTGACGAGCGTGACTCCGAGGATGTCGAGCCGCTCCGCCGCGCCATGGCTTTCCGGGAGCAGCCGAGTCCCGAGCGCGAGCGCAATGGCGCCGAGCGGCACGTTGAGCCAGAAAATCCAGTGCCAGTCGAGACGTTCGGCTATCACGCCAGCGACGATCGGGCCGGCCGCGACAGCCAACCCGGCCAAGCCGCCGTAGATGCCGACGATCAAGCCGCGGCGGGCCGCAGGGAATGCGGTGGTAAGGATGGTCAGGCTCAACGGCATGACCACCGCCGCACCGAGGCCTTGCACGGAGCGCGCCAGGATCAACTCGGCAGTATTGGACGCCAACGCGCATGCCGCCGAGGACAGGGTGAACAGCGCCAGGCCCAGGTGGAAGACACGCCGGCGCCCAAAGCGATCGCCGAGCGCTGCCGCCGTGATGATCCCGGCGGCGAACGCGATGCCGTAGGCGTTGACCGTCCATTGCAGGGAGGCGAGGTCGGCGTGCAGGTCGCGCTGCATCTGCGGCAGTGCGGTGATGACGACCAGCGAGTCGAGCACGACCATGAAATAGGCGGTCGAGGTGAGGCCCAGGACCCAGCGTAGGTGGGTCGTCTGGGCCGACACAGACGGTGTTCGGACTTTCGTCATGAGCTCTGCTCCTTGACCGCGCGCCGCCCCCTCTGGGCGGATCTGCAGCTGTGACGAACGCGGGGACGCCGGACGGACACCCTGACCGGAGAAACTTCTCGACGGCGTGTCCGTAAGCGGTGCCTCGGTTCGTCAGATACTCGAACCCCGCGATGAAACCCCTGCACCTGGAGGACTCGATGGAGTACGCACTGCTGATCTACGGCCGCCCCGCAACACCGTCCGGACCGGTCAACGAGGACATCGCCGCAGTGCTCGCCCGGCCTGATGTCACCGGTTGGCTCCGGCTGCGATCGGACGAGTCGGCCACGACGCTGCGAGTCAACGAGGGCAAGACGCTGCTGACCGACGGGCCGTTCATCGACAGCAAGGAATACCTGGCCGGCCTGATCATGATCGATGTCGAGAACCTCGACGCGGCGCTGGACATCGCGCAGGCGCTGCAGGACGCGCGCAGCGTGGGCGGCGGCGGGATCGAGGTGCGACCCGCGATCGAAGGGCTGTTCCGTGGCGCTTGACGCCGTCTTCCGAGATCACTGGGGCCGGGTCCTTGCGACGCTGGTCGGAGTGCTCGGCGACATCGAGCTGGCCGAGGACGCGGCTGCGGAGGCGTTCGCGATCGCGGCCGAACGGTGGCCGCGCGACGGCGAGCCGGCCAACCCGATCGGCTGGCTTGTCACCACCGCCCGTAACCGGGCCATCGACCAGATCCGCCGGCAGCAGGTGCTGGCCGCGAAGACCAAGCTGCTCACCCGCGATCTGGACGCCGTCCCGGAGGCAGCCATGCACGAGCAGCCAACCGTCATCCCCGACGAGCGGCTCGAGCTCGTCTTCATGTGTTGCCACCCCGCACTCGCCCTCGACGCGCAGGTGGCGCTCACCCTGCGCACCCTCGGCGGGCTGGCGACAGAGGAGGTAGCGCTCGCCTTCCTCGTCCCGTTCGAGACGATGAGCAAGCGGCTGACACGAGCCAAGCGGAAAATTCGTGACGCGGGCATCCCATTCGCAGTACCGCCTGATCACCAGCTCCCGGACCGGCTCGCGGCCGTCCTCGCCGTCGTGTACCTCATCTTCAACGAAGGCTGGGGCGGCGGCCGGATTGACCTCGCCGCCGAAGCGATCCAGCTGGGAAGGGCCCTGGCCCACCTCATGCCCGACGAAGCAGAAGCCCTCGCCCTTCTCGCGCTCATGCTCCTGCACGACGCGCGTCGCGCCGCGCGTACCCGCGCCGGGCAGGTCGTGCCTCTCGACGAGCAGGACCGCACACTGTGGAACGAGCCGCAGATCGCTGAAGGGCGGCTACTCGTGCACGCGGCAATGCAGCACGGACGTGCCGGGCCGTACGTCATCCAGGCAGCCATCGCCGAGCTGCACCTGCACCAGCCCCGCGACTGGCCACAGATCGCCGCGCTCTACGAAACTCTGGCTCGGCAAGCCGAATCATCGATCGTCGAGATGAACCGCGCCATCGCCATCGCGGAAATCCACGGGCCCGAGGCAGGACTGGCCATCCTCGACGGTCTCGAACTCGAGCACTACCGCTACTTCCACTCCACACGCGCCGACCTGCTACGGCGCGCCGGTCGCACGAACGAGGCGCGCCACGCCTACCAGCGCGCGCTCGAGGGCGCGCAGACGGACCCCGAGCGCCGCTTCCTGCAACAGCGGCTCACTGACTTGGGCTGAGCCAGCAACGAAGTACCCGATCGATGCAACCCTCTTGCCAACCAAAAACGCGGGCGCCGATCTGTACCTCGACGACGCAGATGGCTTGGCAATTGTTCCTGCAGTGCGGCGCCACCACCATGTGGGAGTCATGGGAGGACGCGTCATGCAACTCGGCCCGCTCCCGCGACCACGCCTTCATGGGCACCGTGGACGACTGGCTGTTCTCGGGCGTCGCTGGCATCCAAGGCACCTCACCGGCCTTCCGTACGGTCTCGATCGACCCGAGCCCGGTCGGGGACCTGACCTCCGCCTCGGGCTACGAGAGGACGCCGTTGGGCCGGGTGAGTTCGCACTGGACCCGCTTCGGGACGAGCTTCGCGCTCACGATCCAGGTTCCGGTCGGCTCGCAGGCATCGGTCTGCGTCCCGGCCGCGAGCGCAAAGTCGGTGACCGAGAGCGGACACCCGATGGGCAAGGCAAGCGGGGTGACCGTGAACGGCATGCAGGGTTCCTGCCTGCAGTTGCACGTCGGGTCCGGGCGGGTGGCGTCGTAGGTGCTGTAGTCCACGGTCGACGACGTAGTCGGGCCGGATGCCGAGGATGTTCTGGTCGTATGCGGCGTGGTGGATCTTGTACAGGGCAAGCCCGTTCGGTACGCAACTCGCAGATGGTGCAGACGGCGTTTGGCCTCAGCGATGAGGTAGCGGCGAGTGTCTCTTCGACTACGCTGTTCGGCCGCACGGCCCGTTGGCTGTCGGTCAGCGCGGTTCCGAACGGGGCGTGGACGGCCGGCCGTCCTCGGTCTGTTGGGATTCTCCCGCGACGCTTCGGGTAGAACTGGCAGGGTGCGTTACTCGATCAACGTTCCAAACTTCGGCGACTTCGCGGACGCCCGCACGGTGGCGAAGGTCGCGACGGCGGCCGAGGCAGCGGGTTGGGATGCCATGTTCGTCTGGGACCATGTCGTCCACGACAAGCAGGCGCGCAGGGGACAGCCGTTCGGGGATCCATGGATGCTGTTGACCGCCGCCGCGCTGGCGACGTCGCGACTGCGCCTCGGCACGCTGGTGACGCCAGTGGCCCGCCGCCGTCCTGAACAGCTGGCTCGGCAGGTTGCCACGCTCGACTCGCTGTCCGGCGGCCGTGTCATCTTCAGCGCCGGGCTGGGCGGGCCTATCGAGGACGAGTTCGCGAGCTTCGGCGACACGACCGACCCGGTCGTGCTCGCCGAGCGGCTGGACGAGGGGCTGGGGCTGCTGAGCCGTTACTGGTCCGGCGAGACGGTCGAGCACGACGGGCCGCACTACCGGGTCCGGGAGACCGCGCTGCTGCCGGCCACCGTGCAGCAGCCCCGACCGCCGGTGTGGATCGCCGGCTACTGGCCCCACCACCGGCCGATGCGCCGCGCGGCCGAGTGGGACGGTGCGGTGCCGCTGTTCGAGTCCGCGCGGCACGGCCAAGCCCCATCGCCGGCCGAGGTGCGCGATCTCGCTGACTACATCGCGCAGCAGCGCGGCGAGCGTGTGGGGGAGCCGTTCGACATCGTTGTCGGCGGCGTCAGTCAGGCGTCGACAGCCGCAGACGTGCTCGGGTCGCTGCGGGAGGCCGGCGCCACCTGGTGGGACGAACGCCAGGTACAGACCAACCCCGAGCACCACCGCGCCGAGCCAGTGTTGCGTCGCATCGAAGCGGGACCGCCCGCGATCGAGTAGCCGCCCGCGCACGACGTGGCGAACTTGGTGCAATTCGGTGACCGCAGCGACGCATCCACATCAAGATCGGGAGGAACTCAGCCCGCTGCGGACCACAAAAGCGATGGCAGGACGATCTCGCTCCTCACCACCTCCAACATATAGCGCGGTAGGGGGCTTGCGGCAAGACCCCGGTCGGGCCGAAGAATCGGCGGCCGGACCAGGAACGGGCGAGGAGATGGGCCACGACGTGCGTGTGTTGTTGATGGGCGAGGGATGCGGTGACCTCGAACCGCTGGTGGGACTGGCCGCCTCGGAGGTATCGCGATGACCGAGCAGCATGTGTTGGATCTTCGCGAGATTGACCAGACGCAGGTCGCGGTCGTTGGCGGCAAGGCTGCGCACCTGGGCGGGCTGTCGGGGATCGACGGCGCCCGCGTGCCGGCTGGGTTTTGCGTAACGACGGCTGCCTTCGGGCGAATCATGGCGGAAGCGTCGATCGGCGATCGGCTCGATCAGCTCTCGCGCCTGAACCCCGATGACCGGAAGGAGATCCGCACGCTCAGCGCGGAGATCCGCCGGACCATCGAAGGGGTCGCCGTCCCGGCCGACCTGGCGGCTGCGATCACCCACGCGCTCGTCCAACTCGGCGAGCACGCTGCCTACGCCGTGCGATCCAGCGCGACGGCAGAGGACCGGCCGACGGCATCCTTCGCCGGCCAGCAGGACACGTACCTGAACGTCGCGGGGCCGGCGGCGATCCTCCAGCACGTCAGCCGGTGCTTGGCGTCGCTGTTCACCGAGCGGGCCGTGACCTACCGCCTGCGCAACGGCATCGACCACCGGACGGTGCGCATGGCCGTGGTCGTGCAGCAGATGGTCTTCCCGGATGCGGCCGGCATCCTGTTCACGGCCGACCCCGTCACGGGCAACCGCAAGCTCGCCACCGTGGACGCCAGCTTCGGTCTCGGCGAGGCGCTGGTCTCCGGCTTGGTTAACCCGGACGTGTTCAAGGTGCGTGACGACGAGGTCGTCGACAAGGCGGTTGCCAGCAAGAAGGTCGCCATCCACGCCTCGCTGTCGGGCGGGACGCAGCAACAGGCGATCGACCCGCAGCGGCAGGAGCTGCCGGCGCTGACGGATGCGCAGGTCGTGCGGCTGGTGCAGCTCGGGCGGCGGATCGAAGCGCACTTCGGCCGCCCCCAGGACATCGAATGGTGCCTGGTCGACGACGGCTTCCAGATCGTCCAGAGCCGGCCGAT
>JBOGDQ010000220.1:0-5669 GCA_050742975.1 Jatrophihabitantaceae bacterium | reverse complement strand
CGCTGCGTCAGGCTTTCGCCCATTGCGCAATATTCCCCACTGCTGCCTCCCGTAGGAGTCTGGGCCGTGTCTCAGTCCCAGTGTGGCCGGTCGCCCTCTCAGGCCGGCTACCCGTCGTCGCCTTGGTAGGCCGTGACCCCACCAACAAGCTGATAGGCCGCGGGCCCATCCCTAGCCGAAAAACTTTCCAAGTCGGAAGATGCCGTCCGACTTCATATCCGGTATTAGTCCCGATTTCCCGGGGTTATCCCAGAGCTAGGGGCAGGTTGCCCACGTGTTACTCACCCGTTCGCCGCTCCGTCATCCTCCCGAAGGAGGAGCGTCGCTCGACTTGCATGTGTTAAGCACGCCGCCAGCGTTCGTCCTGAGCCAGGATCAAACTCTCCGTGTATGTATATTGACTCCCGGGCGAACCCGGTCTGTCGACACAAAAAGTCACCGTCTTGGCGACGGTTTTCAATCACTGGTCATACGAGCTGGGTAATTCTCTTTGCTCGCTGTACCAAAGGAATCTCTTTCACGCACCCGACCGAGGCCGGATCCGTGGACGAGAGTTGATATTTATGGCACTAACTTTCGGCACGCTGTTGAGTTCTCAAGGAGCGGACGCACACCGTCCCGGCCCTTTCGAGCCGTTCAGGGGCAACCTGAGTCACGCTACCCGGTCGGTTCCGCTGGAGTCAAACCACCCCAGCCCCGCCCCCGCTTCCCTCTTTGTCGCCGCATGCAGAGGCCCGATTTCACGGCCTGCAGCGCGTCGCGCTTGGGGGATGTTCGCTCCGGTCCCACGAGCTTCGCTGCCGATGATCCGGCCGGCTCGTCGCGGCTCCGTGCTGCGAACAAGGAGAACATTAGTCAGCCGCCGCAACGGGAGTCAAATCTGCCCGTCAGCCGCGTGTTTCCCAGTGTTTTCAGTGGGTAGCGCGCATCGGCACCTTCGATCCTGCTAGGCCTGCGCGGGGCTGACACATGTGAGCTGAGGCACCGGCTCACGGCGCGGCAGCGTCGAGGATGCGCACGGCCCGGCGCTTGCCGCAGGCCAGGACCCGGCCCACCAGGACGCCGCGTTCGATGTCGTAAGCGCGCGCGGCTACCGCGACGCCGTCGATGCGTACCGCCCGCGCGTCTATGTCGCGGCGGCCGGCACTCGCACTGGCGCTCAGGCCCGCTGCGGCCAGCACGGCAGGTAGATGCACCGGGTCTCCGGGTGGCAGGACATATTCGGGCGCGTCGGTCGGCACCTCGTTGCGCTTGAACCTCGCGTCGAAGCGGTCCTCCGCGGCCCCGGCCTCGGTGGCTCCGTGGTACAGGGCCACGACGGTCCGGGCCATCGTTCGCTTGGCGGTGTTGGCGGCCCTGCCACCGGCCGCGACGTCGGCCTCAAGCGCGTCGACCTCGGCCGGGTGCAGGGCGGTGCACAGCCGGGCGTAGAGGCCGACGACCGAGTCGGGGATGCTCATCAGCTTCCCGAACTGCTCGGCAGCGGGCTCGTTGATGGCGATGTAATTGCCGAGCGACTTGCCCATCTTCTCGACGCCATCGGTTCCGACGAGCAGTGGCAGCGTGAGCACGGCCTGCGGAGACTGCCCGCGGGAGCGCTGCAGCTCGCGGCCGACCAGGTTGTTGAACGTCTGGTCGGTACCTCCGAGCTCGATGTCCGCGCGAATCGCGACCGAGTCGATGCCCTGCAGCAACGGGTAGAAGAACTCGCTCAGCGTGATCGGCTGATTCGCTGCGAAGCGGCGCGCGAAGTCATCTCGCTCGAGCAGCTGCGCAACCGTCAGCTGCCGCGTGTAGCCGAGCAGTTCGGCGAGCTGCATCGGCCCGAGCCAGTCCGCATTGTTGACGACCTCGGCCCGATCGCGGTCCAGGATCTGCATGAGCTGGTCGAAGTAGTCCTTGGCGTTCGCGATCACCTGCTCCGCGCTCTGCGAGATGCGGGTGGCGGTTCGGCCGGACGGGTCACCGACCTGGCCCGTGAACCCGCCGACGACCAGAACGGCCGTGTGCCCGAAGTCCTGAAACTGGCGCAGCTTGCGCAGCACGACGGCGTGGCCGAGCGTCAGCGCGCTGCCGGACGGGTCGATGCCGAGCTTGACCCGCAGCGGCCGTCCGTCGCGGTCTGCGGCGAGCAGCCGCTCGGCCAGGCCGTCGGCTGGCAGGATCTGCGCGGCACCGGACGAGAGCACCAGGTAGGGCTCGCGCAGGTGCTCGGGTAGCGAATCAGGCAGCGGGTCGTGGTCACTCACGGCGCTAAGTCTGCCGGTCCACCGGCAGACGCGCTCGCCCGCCCGCCTTGAACTGCGACACGGTCGGGTGCTCGAGCCAGAACCGCCACGGCCACTCCACGGCCACGCCGATGCCGACCCGGGGTCCGCTGCGCACGCCGCGGCTCTGACGCCCCGGTATCGACTCCAGCCGCACCGCTGATGCGCTGTCGCACAGGTCCGCACCGTTCGTGGCGGCGCCCAGTCCCAGGGACGTCGCGAGTCGGGCCGGGCCGCGAGCCAGATCCCGCTCGCTGCGTGCCGCCGGCCGGCGGGCGAACGCGATCTCGGTGCCGCGGACGATCTCCCCGGCCCGTAGCAGAACGGCCGAGGCCCGGCCGTCTATGTCACAGACGATGTTGGCGCACCAGTGCATGCCGTACGTGAAGTAGCAGTACAGGTGACCGGGCGGGCCGAACATCACGGCCGTGCGGGGGGTTCGTCCCCGGTATGCGTGCGAGGCCGGATCGTCCAGGCCCTCGTAGGCCTCGACCTCGGTCAGCCGCAGCGCCACCTCGCAGCCGTCGACTGTGGACACGATGACAGCACCGAGCAGCCGGGGTGCGAGCACCAACGCCGGACGCGTCAGTCGATCGCGGTCGACCGGCACGTCATCTGCTCGGCATCCGGCCGGCCCAGCCAGCCAGCGCGGTGACCCGGCCGGCCAACAGAGCAGCCTGCTCGACAACGCGGTCGGGTGCGGTACCGCCGAAGGACGAGCGGGAGGCCAGCGAACCGGACACCGTCAGCACCTCGCGGACAGCCGGTGCGAGGTGCGGGGAGATCGCGGCGAAGTCGTCGTCGCTCAGGTCTGCCAGTTCGATCCCGCGCGACTCGCAGACCCGGACACACTGCCCGGCGATCTCGTGCGCGTCGCGGAAAGGGACGCGCTCGCGCACCAGCCACTCGGCGATGTCGGTCGCCAGCGAGAATCCCTGCGGCGCCAGGGACTCCAGGCGTGCGGCGTCGAAGACCATCGTGTCGAGCATGCCGCTGAACGCCGGTAGCAGGAGGTGCAGGTTGTCGACCGCGTCGAACACCGGCTCCTTGTCCTCCTGCAGGTCACGGTTGTACGCAAGTGGCAGGCCTTTGAGCGTGGCGAGCAGACCGGCGTGATCACCGATCAACCGGCCGGCCTTGCCCCGGGCCAGTTCGGCGACGTCGGGGTTCTTCTTCTGCGGCATGATCGACGAGCCGGTCGAGTAGCTGTCGTCGAGCGTGAGGAACGAGAACTCCTTCGTTGCCCACAGGATGATCTCCTCGGCGATACGCGACAGATCCACCGCGAGCATGGCGGTGATGAAGGAGAACTCGGCGACCACATCGCGTGCGGCCGTGGCGTCGATCGAGTTCTCACAGGCACCGTCGAAGCCGAGCTCGCGCGCGACCAACTGCGGGTCCAGGCCCAGCGACGTGCCGGCCAGCGCGCCCGCCCCGTACGGACTGCGCGCGGCGCGGGCGTCCCAGTCGCGTAGCCGGTCCAGATCTCGCGACAGGGCCCAGCAGTGCGCCAGCAGGTGGTGCGACAGCAGCACCGGCTGGGCGTGCTGCAGGTGCGTGCGGCCAGGCATCGCGACCCCCAGATGCCGCTCGGCCTGGCCGCTCAGCGCTGCCACGACGGCGAGGGCCTCCGTGGCCAGCGACCGGGCCTCGTCGCGCAGATACATCCGGATGAGCGTGGCGATCTGGTCGTTGCGCGAGCGACCCGCCCTGAGCCGCCCACCCAACTCGGCGCCCACCTTGGCGAGCAGGCCGCGCTCGAGGCCGGTGTGGACGTCCTCGTCACCGGGGTCGGCAACGAAGGTCCCCGACACGACGTCGGCATCGAGCGCATCGAGTCCCGCGATCATCTCGGTCAGCTCGTCGTCGGTCAGCAGGCCAGCTGAGTGCAGCCCCCGGGCGTGTGCCTTCGATCCGGCGATGTCGTACCGCGCGAGGCGCCAGTCGAACTGCGTCGACAGCGAGAGCGCCGCCAGCGCGTCGGCCGGCCCCCCGACAAAGCGCCCGCCCCAGAGCTGGTGACTAGTCAACACCGGACTCCATCGCGGCGCTGTCCAGAACGGTGTCGTCGGCCACCGGCTGGCCCTCGGTCTCCGGGTTCGCGGAGATCCGCTCGGCGCCGCCCTCACCCAGGCCGGTCGACTCCAACTCGCCGAACAGGTAGGTGCGGCCGAGCTGGGACCCGGAGTGGGCGGCGTACTGCTCGAGCTTGGACCGGGAGTCGGCAATGTCGAGATTGCGCATCGTCAACTGCCCGATCCGGTCCACCGGGCCGAAGGCGGCGTTCTCGGTCCGCTCCATGGACAGCTTGTCCGGGTGGTAGGAGAAGGCCGGGCCGCGGGTGTCGAGCACGGAGTAGTCCTCGCCGCGCCGCAGCCGCAATGACACCTCCCCCGTCACCAGCGAAGCCACCCAGCGTTGGATGGACTCGCGAAGCATCAGCGACTGCGGGTCGAGCCAGCGGCCCTCGTACAGCAGGCGCCCGAGCCGGCGCCCCTCCAGGTGGTAGTTCGCGATGGTGTCCTCGTTGTGGATCGCGTTGAGCAGCCGCTCGTATCCGATCCAGAGCAGCGCCATGCCCGGTGCCTCGTAGATGCCCCGCGACTTGGCTTCGATGATCCGGTTCTCGATCTGGTCGGACATGCCCAGCCCGTGCCGGCCGCCGATCGCGTTCGCCTCGCGCGCCAGTTCGACCGGGTCGTCGTACGGCACGCCGTTGATCTCGACGGGCCGGCCGGCCACGAACCGCAGCGTGACCTGCTCCGGGTCGATCGCGACCGCGGGATCCCAGAACTTCACGCCCATGATCGGCTCGACGGTCTCCAGGGACACGTCCAGGTGCTCGAGGGTCTTGGCCTCGTGCGTCGCCCCCCAGATGTTGGCGTCGGTCGAGTACGCCTTCTCCGCGGAGTCGCGGTAGGGCAGGTTGTGCTCGGTGAGCCACTGGCTCATCTCCGCGCGGCCGCCCAGTTCGCTGACGAAATCGGCGTCCAGCCAGGGCTTGTAGATCCGCAGCGCCGGGTGGGCCAGCAGGCCGTAGCGGTAGAACCGCTCGATGTCGTTGCCCTTGAACGTCGAGCCGTCACCCCAGATGTGGACGTCGTCGGACTCCATCTCGCGCACCAGCATGGTGCCGGAGACCGCACGTCCCAGCGGGGTCGTGTTGAAGTACACCCGGCCGGCCGAGCGGATGTGGAAGGCGCCGCACGCTAGTGCCGCGAAACCCTCCTCCACCAGCTCGCGCCGGCAGTCGATCGCCCGGGCGATTTCGGCGCCGTACTCCTTGGCGCGTACGGGCACGCTGCTGATGTCGGGCTCGTCGGGCTGCCCGATGTCGGCCGTGTAGGTGCACGGGATGGCGCCGCGGGCGCGCATCCACGCCACCGCGACCGAGGTATCGAG
>JBOGDQ010000219.1:0-4352 GCA_050742975.1 Jatrophihabitantaceae bacterium | reverse complement strand
GCTTCTTCCACGCATCGCAACTCATAAGGAGGCAGCAACAAATGGTACGCAACGCTCGCCCGTGGGCCGCCGAAACCTTGTCCTCGACCCGAGGGCTGACGACTGCCGTCGCGTGCGTATTCGCATCGTTGGCGTTGGCCCTGACCGGCTGTAGCACCAGCTCGTCCCCAGGCGCCGCCCACAGCCCGAAGGGCGCAACCGGCGCCACGGGTAGTGGCATAGCAGCTCCAGCAGACGTTCAGAAGGCCGGTGTCGTGACCTTCTGCGCGGACCTGAGCTACCCGCCGCTGACGTTCATGGAGAACAACAAGCCCTCGGGTATCGATGTAGACCTGGCTGACGCGCTCACCGGACTTATGGGAGTCAAGGCGAGGTTCCAGCAGACCGGATTCCCCGACATCATCGGTGCACTGCAGACCAGCAAGTGCGACGCGATCATGAACGGAATGAACGGGACCGCGCAGCGAGGCAAGGCGATCGCCATGGTTCCGTACCTCGAGGACGGGCATGGTTTCGCGGTTGCCAAGTCGAATCCGAAGAACATCGCTACCCTCGACGACCTCGCAGGCAAGAGCGTTGCCGCACAGCTCGGGTCGTCCGATCAGCAATACCTTGAGGATCTGAGCAAGAAGTTCACCAGCGAGGGAAAGAAGGCGATCAACATCGTCACCTTCCCGCAGGACACGGCTGCCTTCGCCGCCCTGGGAACGGGACGCGTCGACGCGTTCTTCCAGGATCTCCTTGTTCTTGGTTACTACGCGCAGAAGTACTCCGACACCGTGCAGATCTCTGACGTCTCGACGAACAATCAGCCGATCGTGATCGGGGTGCGCAAGAACGACCCGGCGCTCGTTGCAGCGTTCGAAAAGGGGCTCGAACAAATGTACAAGAACGGGACGGTCAACGGTATCGCGAAGAAGTGGGGTATTCCTGACGCGAACCTGCTGACGGGCACCTACGCCAAGTAGCGATGCCCGACTCACTCGTGCTGGTCGGGGGTTCCGTCGTCGTAGGCGACGGAACCCCCCCGCTCCAGGACGCGGTCGTCGTGGCCGATGAACGCGGAGTGATCTCCTACGTCGGGCGCGAGCCGCCGGCCGAAGTTACCCGCACAGCGCGGCGCATCGACGTAAGTGGTTGCACCCTTCTGCCCGGCTTCTTCGACTGTCACATCCATTTCCACCTCGACGGATTGTGGGGTATGCAACGGCGCGCGGACGAGTACCCGCCGTTGCACGTCTTCGAGACCGCCCAGCGAATGCGGGCGACCCTCGACGCAGGAGTGACCTCAGCACGCGACCTCGGCGGCACGGGCGCGGGGTTCCGGGTGGCTCAGGAGCGCGGCCTGCTCGCGGGCCCGCGGCTGCAAGTCGCCGTACGGCTGCTTTCGCATACCGGCGGGCACGCCGACATGACGTGCCGGTCCGGGATCGATCTGGTGCGGCTGGCCGGCGAGGGCCACGAGATCTGTGATACCCCCGATGAGGCGCGCGTCTCGGTGCGTCGGGTTCTTCGCGATGGTGCTGACGTCATCAAGATCTGCGCCACCGGGGGGATCACAACGCTGGCTGATCAGCCGGACGACGAAGGTCTGTCCGACGCCGAGATCGCCGCAGTGGTCGACGAGTCGCAACGTCACCGGTGCCCTCCTGTAGCCGCCCACGCACAGGGCGCTGCCGGGATCCGCAACGCGATCCGTGCGGGCGTGACCAGCGTCGAACACGGCTACCTCATTGATGAGGAAGGAATTGACCTCGCCCTGGAACGCGGCACCTTCCTGGTGCCCACACTGTCGGCGTTCGGCGCACTCGATCGCGCCGGGTCGATGTCGGCCGAGTCGCGGGCGGTTGCGGAGCGCCTCGAAGACCGCACCAAGGCGCGCATTGCAGCGGCGATCGAGCGGGGTGTCGCGATCGCGGTGGGCACCGATGCGCCCGCCGGCCGCTTTGGCGGCAACTTGGACGAGCTGCGCAGGCTCGTCGAACTCGGTATGTCGCCGATGGACGCGATCGTGGCCGGTACGTCGGCGTCGGCACGGTTGTGTGGAGTCGACGACAAGCTGGGGGCGCTCGAGCAGGGTAAGTACGCAGACATCGCCGTTTGTGCTGGAGATCCGCTCTCGGACATCTCGTTGCTGAGCGATCCGGACAACGTCCGAGTGGTGATTCAGGGTGGAGTAGTGGTGAAAGGGACCCCAGCGGGCGGCGCGTCGCGGTAACGCAACCGGTTCCGCGCCCCACGGCGGCGACGAATGGGTCACGAGCCCTTGACCGCACCCTCAAATCTAGGTGCCCCAGTCACCAAGCAGCCTTGCGGTCTAGCGGAAAAGGATGTGCGGCGTGTGCCAGGCCTTGATCTGCGACGCATCGAGGTCTGGTACGGCATACGCCGGTAGTGGACGGTGTCGATCTCAGCGTTGGCGCCGGCCGGATCCACGGGCTGATCGGACACACCGGGTAGGTCAACGCTCGCATCGGTAATCGGCGGAAAGCGTCAAACCCTCAGCGGGCCGCATTTGCGTCGACGGCCGACTGGTTCAATTCCATGAGCCCCACGACGCGGAGCGAGCCGGGATCTGTGTCGTCCGGCAGGAACGCCAGATCTTCGACGACATGACCGTCGCGGACAACGTCGCAATCGGCAAAACACCGACGTGGGTCGGGGACCGCTTGGGATGGCCGCGAGACGCAGGGCACGAGGCGTCGCAGGCGCGATAATCTCCGAGCTCGACCCCGGTCTCGATATCGGCAAGCCGACGCAAAACAGAGGCCTCCCTCGCCCAGTGCAAGCTGATCCAAGTGGCTCGTGGGCTGTCCCAGCGACGCGCGGGTCGTCGTCTTTGAGGAGCCGACCGCCGGCCTCGGTCATCACGACGCGAACGCGATCCTCGCGGTGATCGAGTGCGCCGAGCGGGTTGCGGCGATCATATTCGTGCCCCTTCTTGTGTCAGTAATGCGCCGCGCACGACTATAGTAGGTGGCTGAGCCAGTAGGTGACTAGGGAATAGGGACCTGCTGAGCCTGCTCGCCGCTGGGTTTGTCGATCGCCGCTTCGGCGGGAGAACAGTGGCGTGCGATGATGCTGTTAGCGCAACGAGCGCGGGCCAGGCCGCGGCGGGGTGGCCTTGTTGACCGTGGTTGATGGGAGTAGTCAATGGAGTCGCCGGCGAGTGCGCTCTCACGCGTTCCTCGCAAACCGCTATACGAGCGGCTGGTGGAGCATCTGCGTGCATACATCGTGGAGGCCAATCTGTCGGTTGGCGACAGGTTGCCCGCAGAACGCGAGCTTTCGGAAAAGCTCGGGGTGAGTCGTGCATCGGTGCGTCAGGCGATCGTCGCTCTCGAGGTCCAGGGCATCGTCGAGGTGCGACATGGTGAGGGGGCGTTCCTGAGAACGGTCCGTATGGACGCTTTGCCGATGAACCAACTCGCGGACCTGAAACGACGGCTTCCCGACATTCTCGACGCGCGTGAGGCAATCGAGCTGAAGCTCACCGAGCTCGCGGCAGAGCGGCGGACGGATGCAGATCTTGATGCGATCGAAAGTGCGCTTCAAGTGATGCAGCGCGAGGTTGATGGCGGTTCGACCGGTGAACAGGGAGACCGTCAGTTTCACCAGGCCGTTGTTCGCGCCGCTCATTCGGAGTTGCTGGAGCGGATGTACGGTCTCATTCTCAAGGACATCGAGCTGTCGAGCCACGAGACCGTGGACCAGATAGGCACGCCCAAGACGCTGCTCGATCAGAACCGTCGTATCAGCGCCGCAATCCAGGCTCGCGACGGCGCGAGTGCGACGGCGGCGATGAAGGAGCACCTGGTCACCACCGCGAACCTCAAGTTGGTGGCCTGGTCGCCGTTGCCCGGCTGAGCGGACAGGCTTGGATTCCTGACCGGAAAGTCCAGGGTGACGTTGCAGGGCGAACTGACCCGGGCTGTTGAGTCGGGGTCAGGTTCGGTGTGGTCAGGCTGCTGTGGTGAGGGTGATTACGGTGTAGCCGAGGGCCTGAAGTTGGCAGGTGAGCTGTCAGATGCGGCGGTCGCGGTCGAGGCGTCGAGTGTGAAGTCGGGGCCGAGGTCGGTGAACTTGGTAGTGGGGCTGGCAAGCAGGTGGAAGACGATCACGAGGATGGATCGTTCGAGCGCGTCGAGCGTTTTGGCTTTGGGCATGCGTTTGATCAGCCGCCGGCAGCATTTCGCCGAGGAAGGTGTCAAGCGGCCCGAACGTCTCAGCGCACGTAACTTCGGACTGATCAGCGGCCCTTGAGTGCCAAGGAAACGACGGCGTTGGCCGGCAGCTCCGCCGATCATTTTCACGCCGACGCGGCGTCCCCGCAGGGCCATCGGGACTAATCG
>JBOGDQ010000218.1:0-1609 GCA_050742975.1 Jatrophihabitantaceae bacterium | reverse complement strand
GCCTGGACGTACCAGTACCCGATCGCCGAGTGCCCCAAGGTCGAGAACCTGATCTGCTTCTACGACGAGCGGGTGGACTCGGCGGTGGTGGACGGCGAGAAGCGGGTCGTCCCGTCGACCCCGTGGTCGAGCAAGCGCAAGCTGATCAAGGTCGGGTAGCGCGTGTGCTTTCCCGATGACGGACGGCCACCTGCACTGCCCGGCCCGCAGGTGGAGGCAGGGCTGGCCCGCACGGTCCTGCGCCCCCGGTCCGGGCCGGCGTTCGCGGTGTCGCGAGCGGTTCCCGTCGCGGCCACCTCGCGCACGGCGGTCCTCGTCATCCCGGACGGACGCGGGCTGGCGCCGTACTACGCACAGCTGGCCTTGGGCTTCGCCCGAACCGGACGTGAGGCGCTCGCGGTCGACCTGTACGGCCGCACCGCGGGTGTCGGGCCGCGTGGAGCCGACTTCAGCTCGGGCGAGCACTCGGCACGGCTGACCTGGGCGGGCGTGCGCCAGGACTTGTCGGCAGCGATCGGCTGCCTGCGGCGGGACGAGCCGGCCCGGCCGGTGATCGCGGTCGGCTTCTGCCTGGGCGGGCGGGTGTCGCTGCTCGCAGCCGCTGCAGCCGACCTCGAGCTTTCCGGCGCCGTGGCCCTGTATTCGCAGACGAGTGGCCCGGCACGCAGCGACCTGCCCGCGCCGGACCGGCTCGTCGACGAGCTGTGCTGCCCGGTGCTGACGATGTTCGGCGGCGCGGACGAGTTGATCCCCGCCGTCGAGGTCGAGCGCTGGCGCGATGCGCTGGCTGCCGCCGGCCGGGACGACGACGTGGTCGTCTACGCCGATGCGCCGCACAGCTTCTTCGACCGGGCGGCCTCCCGCTACGCAGCTGAGTCGGCCGATGCTGCCGCGCGCATGCTGGCCTTCATGACGTCGATCGAGTCGGTCCCGGCATGAGGGCCGTGC
Source organism: Jatrophihabitantaceae bacterium (assembly GCA_050742975.1). Taxonomy (GTDB): domain Bacteria; phylum Actinomycetota; class Actinomycetes; order Mycobacteriales; family Jatrophihabitantaceae; genus JBDTGE01. Next base: position 661 of record JBOGDQ010000218.1, on the reverse strand, counting down.
GGCTCGTCCGTGCCGGCGTCGGCCCTGCCGGCCTGGACGTCGTCGACCTGCCGGTGCCGGCCCTCGCACCGGACGAGGTGCTCGTCGAGGTACGTGCGGTCTCGGCCACCAGGCTCGAGACGGAGCAGACGATGGCCGGCGTGGGCCTCGGTCGCGCGGTGCGTTTGCCGCGAGTGCTGGGCATGGACCCGGCGGGCGTGGTGGTGGCGCAGGGCGCGGACGTCGCGGGCGATCGGCTGGGCAAGCGCGTGGCGGTCAAGCCCAACCTGGTGTGCGGGAGCTGCCGCTATTGCCTCGCGGGCGTGGAGTCGGACTGCCTGCAGCAGCATGTGCTCGGGGTGCATCGCGACGGGGGTGCGGCGAAGTACGTCGCGGTGCCGGACCGTGCGGCGTTCGCGATCGACGACTCGCTCGATTTCGTCCAGGCGGCTGCGGCGGTACACACGGTGCCCGTCGCGCTGCACATGCTCCGCTGCGCGGGGCAGCCCGGTGCCGGCGCCACCGTGCTGGTACTCGGCGCCGGTGGTGCGGTCGGCTCAGCCGCGGTCCAGCTGGCGGTGCGCGCGGGCGCGTCGGTGATCGGTGCCGTCTCCGATGCAGCGAAGGCACGGCACGCGCTCGCGGATGGCGCCTTGCACACGGTCGACTCGATGGTCGTGAC
>JBOGDQ010000217.1:0-9387 GCA_050742975.1 Jatrophihabitantaceae bacterium | reverse complement strand
CGTCATGACCGCGGACGCGCTCAGGGCCCACCCGATGCTCTTGATCATTGGGTGGGACATGTCCAACCCAACGGCGTCCGGGTACCTCGTCGTAGTTCTGGGTACCGCTCGTCTCCCCCGCGTTTACGGGGTTGAGCGCTACAGCCCAGTGTTTACGGGGGCTCCGTGGCCCTCGTCAGGTGGTTCAAGTCCCCCCTCGGACACACTTGCAGCCCAGTAAATACGGGACTTCCAAGCCTGTAATTCGCTCGAAATCGGCTCTCTGGTCACGGATTGGTCACCGGGCCCTCGGTTTGCGGATTATCTGTGATCCACTTCCATGCCGAATCTGTGCAACACCCGTGCACGTTCAATGCGTACAGGCTGCGTGCTTTCATCTCGACTGTCGGTGGCTTCCCGCCTGCCGCGCTCCGCATCATCTCCAGGTCGACCAACAGACCAACTGTCTCGGCCAGATTCCCGACATATTGACGAAGCAGACTGAGCGGAACTCGATCCTCAACGTCCCAGTTGTCTGTGCCCATTAGTTGCCTCCGCCGATCAGCTTCGCGACCCGCTCGGCCGCGTCCGCTGGAGGTATGCCTCAGAAGATGCTTGACGTTGTCCGACGGGCACAGTCGTTCAACGAACCGCTGCGCGGCCACGCCCCGGACAACTCAGCTCTTGTACCGCCCCGGGGGCAACAAGGGTTGGGGGCGCTGACGGCGAGGGTGGCGATCGTCGTATCTGCGAGGCAGCGAAGCCGACGCCCGTACGTGTGGTGCCTGGGCAGTCCACCTCAGATATTGGTCTCGAGATCTGAGACGAACCGGGCATAGCCAGACCGAAAGTTCGGGTTGACTCATCTCAGATTGAGACCAATCTAAGTCTGGACTTGAACGTACGGTGCTCGCGTGTCAGTAGGGGCTGCGAAGCACGAGCAACGTCGGCCATGGGCCGTCGAGAACTATGTCAAGGCCATCTACGCACTCAGCGAGCGGGAACTCGCGGCCACGACTACTGCCTTGGCTGCGGAGCTTCGGGTGGCGCCGTCGTCGGTATCGGCGATGCTGCTTCGTTTGCGTGAGGCGAAGTTGATCGATCATCGTCCGTATTCGGAGGCGACGCTGACCGATTTGGGGGTGCAGTTGGCGCTGTGGGTTATCCGCAGGCGGCGGCTGATCGAGTCTTTCTTGATCGAGACTCTCGCCTACAGCTGGGACGAGGTCGAGCAGGAGGCTGAGACCCTGAGCCGGGCTGCTTCTGAGCTGTTCGTTGAGCGGATCGCCGAGAAACTCGGTGATCCTGTTCGTGACCCGCACGGAGACCCGATTCCCAGCCCCAATGGTGAGATCGCCGATGCCCGCAGTCAGGTCCTGGGCACTGCCGATGCCGGTGCCGTGGGGCGCCTGGTGCGGGTGTGGAACGGCGACCCCGAGGTGCTTCGTTACCTCGACCAGTGCGGCATCGAGCTCGGGGATCGGATCGAGGTGCTGGGGCGCGAGCCCTTCGGCGGCCCGATGACGATCCGGGTGGGAGAGCCGAAGGAGGGACGGATTCACGGGTTCGGGCCCGACCTGATAGCCGTGCTGTCGATTGAGCTCGATCCGTGAGTCACTCTGAGGCCGTTGTGCTGATCTGGATCGGGGCTCTGGGACTGGCCGAGTTCGGTGGGCTGTGGATCGCCGTCATGGGCCTGGACCGGGGACTTCTCGGCCCGTTCACTCGCGGCGGGCTGAGCTCGGTCGTGGGCCACCGGCACCGGCGACGGCTCGAGCGCTGGATCCGGCTCGCTCCCGCGCTGAGCTGTCTGTCGATCGCGGTCATCGCGACCGGGATCGTCTTCCGCTGGGTCGGTGCGTGATGACCTCGGTCCGAGCCCGCGATCCCATCGCCACGACCCTGCAGGCGGTGCAGGCCCGAGGCTGGAGACACACCGTCCTGACGTTGCTCGGGCCGGCGTTCGTGGCCTCTGTCGCCTACGTCGATCCGGGCAACTTCGCCACCAACTTCGCCGCCGGTGCCGAGCACGGCTACGAGCTGCTGTGGGTCGTCGTGATGGCCAACCTGATGGCCGTCCTGGTGCAGTACCTCACTTCCAAGGTGGGTCTGGCAACCGGCCGCAGCCTGCCCGAACTGTGCCGGGACCGATACGGTCGCCGCGCCAACGTGGTGCTGTGGTTGCAGGGTGAAGTTGTGGCGATGGCCACCGACCTGGCCGAGTTCGTCGGCGCGGCGCTCGGGCTGAACCTCATATTCGGTGTCCCGCTGTTCGCTGCGGGGCTGATCACGGCGGTCGTGGCGTTCGCGATCCTCGCCCTGCAACAGCGTGGCTACCGCCGCTTCGAACTCGCGATCATGGCGCTGCTGAGTTTTGTCGCGCTCGGCTTCCTCTACGTGTTCGTCGCGGTCGGCCACCAGAACTACAGCCAACTTGCCTCTGGCGTTCTCCCGCACCTGGGCGGTGGTGACACGTTGAGCCTGACCGTCGGCATCATTGGCGCTACCGTGATGCCTCACGTGATCTACCTGCACTCGGACTTGCAGAAGAACCGGATCACGGCTGCCAGCACCAAGGAACGGCACACCCTGCTCAAGTACAACCGGTGGGACTGCTTCATCGGACTGGGCATCGCGGGACTGGTCAACCTGGCCATGCTCTGCATCGCCGCCGCGCTGTTCCACAAGCCCGGACTGACCGGCGGCGGCGATCTGGGCGAAATCCATAGCCAACTGGCGACACTGGTCGGCGGCGGCGCCGCGCTCGCCTTCGGCATCGCGCTGCTGGCCTCCGGGTTCTCCTCCTCCAGCGTCGGCACCTACGCCGGGCAGGTCGTCATGGCCGGCTTCGTCAACTGGCGCGTCCCGCTGCTGCTGCGCCGCGCTGTGACGATGCTGCCGTCACTGGTCGTTCTCGCGCTGGCCGTCAATACCACCCAGGCGCTCGTCTACTCCCAGATCGTGCTCTCCTTCGGCATCCCCTTCGCGCTCATCCCGCTGCTCTTGATCGTCCGGGACGCCCGCGTCATGCAGGACATGGCCAACCGCCGCATCACCACCGCGCTCATGATCGGGACCACACTCATCATCTCCGGCCTGAACATCTACCTGATCGGCAACGCGCTGAGGGCTCTGTTCTGACGACCCTGCTACTAGGGGCACCCTGCTGGCGCCAACGAGGTCGATACGGGCAGATCCAACCGGGAACGCGACGTGCTATGCGTCGTGATTGGTTCTGGGGTCGGACTCCGGCGGGTCCGGACGAGGCGGCCCCCCCGCGGCCGACTCGTCCACGGATAGGTCGATCAGGGGCAGGAGCTCCAGATCTGCTGTCGACATCGCGCCGACCTCTGCGAGCACTCGCTCCTGCTGCTCGCTGATGCGTTTGTCCACCAGTTTGCTCAGCGCAAGGGCGAGCCCGCCGGTCTGGCGTACGGTGCGGTCATCGACGGCAGCTACCGCGGTGGACGTCACGGCGATCGCACCCACTGTGCCGTCCGCGCTCTGCACGGCGGCGGCAAAGAATTGCTCACGCGGGTTGTGGTCGAGACCCACGTAGAGATCCCGCATCCGGTGCAGCATCTTGTGCCACTCCAGCACCTCGCCCTCCAGCTCAGTGGCGCTCACGTCGCTCTCGGTGAGTGCCACAGAGCCGGCCCCGGCCGCGAAGCAGCGCGCGTAGGACAGCACAGCCGTTGTCCACAGCGCCTCGAGTTCGAGCACGTCGACTCCTCGACTGCCGTTGGCGGCAAGCCTGTCCACCAGGTGCTCGCAACACCGCAGCACTACCTGCAACTCAGCGAACTGCGAGGCAAGAGCGGCGAGCACCTTCGCCGGAGGCGTGCAGAGCTGCCGAACCGTGTTGGTCGGTTCATCAACGGTTGTCATACCAACTCCATTCTCCTCAGCGCGTAGGCGTCATCAACCGTCTCCGGGTCAGCTTCGAATGATCGGCTTCCCGAGTGGTACGTCGCTCCCGCCGGTGCTCGTCATGCCAACACCGAGGTAGACCCAGGCGCCGAGGCCGGCGAAGATGAACGCGCATATGCCTGCGACCGTGTCCCAGTCCGTGTTCGAGGTCTGCACCGCGATGATGACTGAGATCAGCGCGAGATCGACGAAGAACAGGATCAGAGTGAACGTCAATGGCAGGCGCAGGGTGCCCAGAGTGAGCACGCCGATAATGGTGAGCCACGCGATGAGGAACTCGACCTGGGTATGCGCGATGTCTGCGGGGGCAATGGCGAACCAGCCGTGCAGCAACGCGAGGACAAGCGTGGCGTAGCTGAGCCAGAAGCCGGCGAATACGCCGAAGATGCTGGCGACCGCGCTCTGGCCGAGCGCGATCGCCCACACGGTGGCGATCAGCAGGCCGAGCCCGGTCGCGGACATGATGATCGCAAGCGGGGTTCCAACGGCGCCGACCGGCGTGAAGCCGATGAGGTTGAGACCCAGCACGATGGATCCGGCAGTGAAGACCGGGATACCCAGCGCGGCAGGGTTACCGACGAAGAACGCCGTAGATGGCGGGGGCGTGGCGGCCGGCGCTGGGTGCGCCGGGACCGGGGCTGGGGTTGGGGCACCTTCGGATACTGCCGTCATGGTGGTACTCCTTCGATGTCTTGCGCCAGCTCTGGCAGTGTTGCCAGGACTGCGGTTCTGGGCTTCCACGGCGGCGCCGAACACGGGCCACCGTCGATCTGGTCGGCCGGGCACAAGTCATCTCGTGGTTGACCGCGTGCCGTGCTTCAGGGGACGAGAATGGCGCGGCCGCGAACCAGCCCCTTTTCGAGGTCCTCCAGGGCCTTGCCGAACTCGGCGAGCGGGTAGGTGACCGTATGCAATGTCACCTTGTCCTGAGCCGTGAGATCCATCAGTTCCGCGAGCTCGTTGTACGTGCCGACGATGTTTCCGATGATGTTTCGCTCGGTCGAGATGATGTCCAGCGTCGACACGCTGAGCTGGCCGCCGTAGCCGATTACGCTGTACGAGCCGCCGGCGCGGGTCATGGCGAATCCTTCGTTCTCGGTCCCCTCTTCGGCGACGAAGTCGAGGACGACATCCGCGCCCTCACCGCCGGTGAGTTCGAGCACGGCGTCGACGTGTGTGCCATCAGCGACGACGGTGTGCCGTGCGCCGAGCTTCGCGGCAAGCTCCAACGCCGCGGGGTTGCGGTCGATCACGACGATGCGCGTCGCCGTCAGGGCGGCCAGGCACTGAATACCGATGTGGCCCAGTCCCCCGGCGCCGATCACCGCGCAGGTGGTGCCGGGGTAAAGCAGCGGGAGCATCTTGCGCACCGCGTGATAGGCCGTGATCCCCGCGTCGGCGAGCGCGCCCACGTCCTTCGGTTGGGTGGCGGGGTCGAGCTTGACGCACGCTCGCGCCGAGGTCAGCAGGTACTCGGCCATGCCGCCGTCAGTGCCGTCAAGTCCAGGGAAGGAGCTGTTGGTGCAGTGCATGTCCTGCCCGGCGCGGCAGGCTCGGCACAGTCCGCACGTCGGTGTCGGGTGCAAGATCACGGTGTCGCCGACTGCCACGTTGGTGACGGCCGAGCCGACGGCATGCACCCAGCCCGCGTTCTCGTGGCCGATCGTGTAGGGCAGTTTCGGCTGCATCCGCTCGTCCCACTGCCCGAGAATGATGTGCAGATCCGTGCGGCAGACGCCAGCACCGCCGATCTTCACGATCACGTCGAGCGGGCCCTTGATCTCTGGTTCGGGTACCTCATCGAGTACCGGGCGTTCGTTGTAGGCGTGCAGCCGGACGGCTTTCACTGCGCAGTCTCCATCTCGGTCTGGTCGCAACGCTGGTCACGTTCTGAGCCTGGGTAGCGAGTGCGTAGCAGCCCTCGGCAGAAGTGCGCGTTCCCTTCGATGCTCACTCGTGTCGTGCGCGCAAATCGCAACGTCACCGACACGTTCTGCGGTGCTATCGGTGTCCCGGCGTCGTCGACCAGGACGGGCTCGCCCAGCCCGGTCGGCAAGCCGATGCCCGCACGTCGCCGACTCAGCCGCGAGCGTTCGGCATCGGAAAGATCTGCAAGCGTTGCGGCGGGCAGGTCGTCGATGCTCCACCCGGAGGCAAGGAGCGCGCGACCTGCACGATCAAGACAGGCGAAGTGCGCCTTTCGACGGAACACCATGCGAAGCTCGTCCAACTCTTCGGCGGCCTCGGCTCCGTAGGTGCCGACGAATCCAGCCTCTGCGGCCACCCCGGCGTTGATCCGTTCCGAGTCGTGGTGACCCTCGAGGCGGATGTCCACCGAGCGGACTCCGGTGACCGCCTTGACGGCGTCGTAGGCGTCCGCAGTCATCAGGTAGGCGAAGTTGGGTGCGCAGAACGCGGTGGGCAGGCGCAGCCTGACCCGCACGTGCCCGTCCAGGACGGTGCACTCCTCGACGAACCCGAGGTCGGTGATCGGCTCGTCCAACTCCGGGTCGAGCACGCCGTCGAGCGCCTCGCGTGCCGCGTCGAGCAGTTCGACGGCGAGCACAGCCCCCATCAGACGCTCGCCACGTCGGCGCTGTGCGGCTCCCGCGGGCCGGTGGCGGTCTCGTCGGCCTCCGGCACCCGCAGTTCGGCGGGGACCGTGATGCTCGCCGGATACAGCGCAGCGGCATTCAGGCCGAGGATCTTCTTCTTCACGTTGGTCGTGAGCGGCGCGTACTCGGTCATGTCCTCCGGGATCTGGAAGTCCACGAACCGCTCCACGAGCCAGTTCGGCAGCCAGAGCGCGTAGTCGGAGGAGAACAGGATCTTGTCCTCGCCGATCCAATAGAGAAGTTCACCGATGATCTTGGCGAAGTACCGGGGCCGGGTGTGGATGAACGGCATGACGACCGAGAGTCCCGCGTAGACGTTGGTCTCCTGGGTCGCGATCCAACAGAAGTCCTCCAGTCGGGGCAGGCCGACGTGCTCGATGATGAAGTTCAGGTCGAGGAAGTCCGTGGCGCAGTGGTCGATGTCGGCCACGTCGAAGGCGTCGCGGTCGAGGGGGCGGATCGTGGGGCCCTTGTGGACATGGATGTTCTTGATGCCCAACTCGCCGCACTTCTCCAGGAAGCGGTACGTTTCCGGGTCGCTCATCTTGAACCCGCGTGAGCTGCCGTCGCCGTACCAGGCAGCCGTGTAGACCTTGACGCCCTGCAGATTGAAGCGCTTCGCGTCTTCCTCCAGTTGGGCCAGTCCCGCCTCACCCTCGCGTGGGTCGAACGTGCCGTTCATGGTCAGCTTGTCCGGGTGCTGTTGCCTCAGCGCCCACGACTCCGCCTCGCGGTCGAAACCGTTGTGGTAAAAGTCCCAGAGGTGGACGCTGTTCAAGATCGCGTGGTCCGCGTAACCGACCTCGAAGACGTCGTGCATCAGGTCGGCCTCGGTGTACTTCTGGTACTTCTTGTAGTCCCAGACATATTCGGCCGGCGACAGGTTACGGGTGTAGTCGTAGAAACACTCGATGAACTGATGACCTTGGATCGCCTTACAGTTCTCGTCGGAGCCGTCCCAGAAGTGGATGTGGCTGTCGACCACGAAGTAGTTCTCGCCGTCCTTGCTGTACATCGGCACTCTCCATCTACTAGTCGCTCCTCTGGCTGCTGTACCGAGCCGTCATCGTGCTCGGGGCAGCCACTCAGGATCCGACGCTAGGGCGCCGACGTCTCGCAGGATGTCTCAAATCGAGACATGGACCGGCTGGCCGCCCGCGTCCAATAGAGCTCATCGACAGACACGTGCTCGCCAGAACCGAGGTCACCGATGAGCCACCGAGCAGAGCCTGTACACCACGAGGACGCTGAGCATTACGAGGACGCTGAACAGCAGGCCTACAGCCCATGGACTGTCGTCAACGTCGTGTTCGCCCATTTGGTCGATCAAGGTCTGACCCCCAGCTTGGGTACGGCCGGCGACCCCGGCGAGCCGGCCGCAAGGCTGCTGCAGGCGCTTGGGATCGCCGCGTCCGTCGAGGGTGATCCGCGAATCTCACGACGAACTCACGACGAGCTCGCACAGATGCGGGCGCTGATGGTCGAACAGGAGCACTAGGCGTCAGGTGTGAACGTGTCGCTCGTCTCATAGTGAGACCCCGGGATGGGCAGCCAAAGACTTCTATAAACCTACGAAGCTTCGGCCGGTCAGTCGCCCGGCCACTATCGATCCACGACCGAAGAAAAGGAGCACCGATGAGCCGCCAAAGCGTGGCGAAAGCCCACCAGAAGATCCAGGAGCTGTCCTGGGAACCGCAGTACCGCGACCCGGTATCGCAGTACGGCACCGACTACACCTTCAAGAAGGCGAAGAAGAAGGACCCGCTCAAGCAGGTGCTGCGCTCGTACTTCCCGATGGAGGAGGAGAAGGACCACCGGGTGTACGGCGCCGAGGACGGTGCCATACGCGGCAACATGTTCCGCGGCGTGCAAGAGCGCTGGATGGAATGGCAGAAGCTGTTCCTGTCCATCATCCCGCTGCCGGAGATCTCGGCCGCGCGCGCAATGCCACTGCTGTTCAACAATGTGCCGAACCCAGAGCTGCACAACGGCCAGGCGATCCAGATGATCGATGAGGTCCGGCACTCGACGATCCAGCAGAACCTCAAGCGCATCTACATGAACAACTACATCGACCCCGCCGGGTTCAACTCCACACTGCGTAACTTCCACAACAACTACGCCGGCTCGATCGGTCGGCAGTTCGCCGAGGGTTTCATCACCGGCGACGCCATCACCGCGGCGAGCATCTACCTCACGATCGTGGCGGAGACGGCGTTCACCAACACACTGTTCGTCGCCATGCCTGCAGAGGCCGCAGCGAACGGCGACTACCTGCTGCCCACGGTGTTCCACTCGGTGCAGTCCGACGAGTCGCGCCACATCAGCAACGGCTACGCCACCCTGCTGATGGCGCTGTCCGACGAGGACAACCACCAGTTGCTCGAGCGCGACCTGCGCTACGCGTGGTGGAACAACCACCGCGTGGTGGACGCCGCCATCGGCACGTTCATCGAGTACGGCACCAAGGACCGCCGGAAGGACCGGGAGTCCTACGCGGAGATGTGGCGCCGGTGGATCTACGACGACTACTACCGCAGCTACCTGGTGCCGCTGGAGACGTACGGCCTGGTCATCCCGCACGACCTGATCGAGGAGGCCTGGAACCAGATCTGGAACAAGGGCTACGTCCACGAGGTCGCGCAGTTCTTCGCCACCGGGTGGCTCGCCAACTACTGGCGGATCGACCCGATGACGGACAAGGACTTCGAGTGGTTCGAGTACAAGTACCCCGGCTGGTACCACAAATATGGCAAGTGGTGGGAGAACTACAACCGGCTGCGGTATCCCGGTTCTGACCACGGTCCCATTGCCTTCGAGAACGTCGACTACCAGTACCCCCACCGCTGCTGGACGTGCATGG
>JBOGDQ010000216.1:0-4416 GCA_050742975.1 Jatrophihabitantaceae bacterium | reverse complement strand
ACCTTGTGATGGCCGAGGCGGACCGTGATGCGGCCGTTCTGCGGCACCCGCTTCTCGGTGATGTCGACGCTCGCCATGATCTTCAGGCGCGAGATCAGCGGCGACTGGACGGCGGTCGGCACCCGGTCGATCTCGTGCAGCACGCCGTCGATGCGGAACCGGACGCGCAGGTCGGCCTCGCTCGGCTCCAGGTGCAGGTCGGACGCGCGGTTCTGGATCGCCTGCTCGATCAGGGAGTTGACGTAACGGACGATCGGTGCGTCCTCGTCCTCCATCGCCAGGGCTGACATCTCCGAGGTTTCCTCGGTGTTGAAGCTCGTGGCGATGTCGGCGAGGTCGCTCTCCTCGCGCTTGAGCCGATCGATCAGCTTGCGCAGCTCGCTGCGGGCGGCGACGACGGGAACGACGGTCATCCCCGCGGCGGCCCGGATGTCGTCCAGGGCTACGACGTCGGACGGGTCGGACACCGCCACGACCAGCGTGTCGTCGTTGAACGCGATGCCGAGTACCCGGTGCCGAAGGACGAGCTGGAGCGGGAGCTTGGCCATCGCGGCGGCGTCGATGGGATAACCGACCAGATCGATGCTGTTGATGCTGTGGGCATCCGCCGACGCCTCGGTCAGCTCCATCTCGGTGACGATGTGGTCGTTGATCAGGATGTCCCGGATCGAGCGCCCGGTGCGGTCGCTCTCCTCCGCGGCCTCCTGCAGAGAATGCGCGTCGGCCCCTCGCGCCTGGAGCGCATCGAGCAGGGGACGGTACGACGCGTACATGGCCACCTCTCCGGAGCGTCACCAGCCGAGCCGGCGTGCGCAGGGGTGCGGCCGACGAGGCTTCCTGACGTTCCTATCGGGTGGCCGGAGGTGAATCTGAGAGCGAGGACGGCCCTAATTTCGCCGCGAGGTGGTGGGTGCTCAGCCGGTGATGTACTGCTCCAGCTGGCCGCGGTCCTGTTCGAGCTGGCGCATCCGGCTGGAGACCACGTCGCCGATCGAGATCAGGCCGACCAGCTCGCCGTCGTCGATGACGGGCATGTGCCGGATGCGGCGCTCGGTCATCGTGTTCGCGATGCTGTCGATGTCATCGCCGGAGCTGCAGCTGTAGACGGACGTGGTCATGATCTGCGCGACGGGTGTGTCCAGCAGCGCGGCACCCTGGTCGTTGAGCCGGCGGACGACGTCGCGCTCGGAGACGATGCCCGCGACGGTGTCACCGTCGGCCACGATCAAAGCCCCGATCCGATGCTCGGCCAGCAGCGCGAGCATCTCGCGGACCACGGCTGTCGGCGCGATCGTGACCACGTCGGCGCCGCTGTGCTCGGGCTTGTGCCGCAGGATGTCCGAGATCTTCATCCGCCCACCTCGTCAGGTCGTCGCCGCTGCCGTTCCATGCCTCACGCTAGTCACAGTGGGCGCGTGTGCGCACCCTCAGCCGGGCGGGCGTGTCGCGGGGTCAGGCAGCCGGCCGACGTTGGTGCAGGTGCGTCGCGGGGCAGCGCCGGCGCAACAAGATCGGCTGACGCGGACCGGTCAGCTCACGTTCTCGCGGGAGTTGCTCGCGTCAGTGGCCGCGTCGGCACGTGACGGCAGCCAGCCGACCTGGTTGCGCGCGCGCATCCACTCGCCGGCCTCAGCGTGCGGCATCGGCATCGCGACGTGCCAGCCCTGGACGCCGTCGCAGCCGAGGGAGTCCAGCAGCTGCCACTCCTCCTGCGTCTCCACGCCCTCGGCGATCGCGGGCAGGTGCAGGGCGTGGGCGAGGTCGATCAGGGCGCGGACGATGCCGACGGCCTGATCGCCCGTGGACAGCGAGGACACGAACACCCGGTCGATCTTGATCTCGTCGACGGGCAGCGAGTGCAGCCGGACGAGCGAGGAGTACCCGGTGCCGAAGTCGTCCAGGCTGATCGTCACGCCCATGTCCCGCAGCCCCTGCAGCGCGTCGCTGGTCTCCTGCACCTGGTGCGCGACCATGCGCTCGGTGATCTCCAGCTGCAGCATCGTCGCCGGCAGGTCGTAGCGCTGCAGCCCCTCGGTGACCACCTCGGTGAGCCGGTTTCCGACCAGGTCCGACGGCGAGATGTTCACCGCGATCGGCACCAGCATGCCCTGGTCGCGCCAGAGCGCCATCTGCTTGAGGGCCAGGCTGATCACCCGCTCGGTCAGCAGTGGCATGATGCCGGAGCGCTCGGCCAGCGGGATGAACGCGTCCGGTGGGATGTTGCCGCGCTTCGGGTGTTGCCAGCGCACCAGCGCCTCGACGCCGAGGGTGGAGGCGTCACGGGTGGACAGCTTGGGCTGGTAGGCCAGCTCGAGCACATTGTCGTCGAGTGCCTGGCGGAGCTCACCGAGCAGGCTGAGCCGGTCCGGCGAGTTCTCGTCGCGGTCCAGCGAGTAGATCTCGATCCCGGCGCGGCTCTCCTTCGCGATGTACATGGCGACGTCCGCACGGCGCAGCAGCGTGCTCCCGTCGGTGCCGTGCTGAGGGCACACCGCGATGCCCACTGACAGCTCGACCTCGAGCAGCAGCCCGTCCAGGTCGAACGGGTCGACCATCGAGGCCCGGATACGCTCGGCCACCCCGCGCACCTCGAGCTCGTCCGCGTCGGCCACGACGACGGCGAACTCGTCGCCACCGAGCCGCGCGACCTGGTCGCTCGGGCGGACGGAGTTGCGCAGCCGGTCCGCGAAGTGGATCAGGAGCTCGTCGCCGATCTGGTGCCCGAGGGTGTCGTTCACCCGCTTGAAGTCGTCGACGTCTATCAGCAGCAGGCCGAACGGACGCTCGTCGCGCCGGTACCGGCCGAACGCCTCGGTCAGGGTGAACTGCAGGGTGCTGCGGTTGGGCAGGCCGGTGAGTACGTCATGCGCGGCGGCATGCTCGCGCTCGAGCGACATCTGCGCGGTGTAGTACAGCAGCAGCAGCGGGATCACCGGCAACGGCAGCAGCGCCCAGACCGTCTGCGCCAAGACGACGACGAGCGGCGACAGCGCGAGCACCGAGTACGTCATCGCGGTGTAGTGGAGGAAGTCGTCGGCGACGACCGCGCGGAACGAGCCGCTGAATGACACCGCGCCGGCCACCAGGGCGAGGTTCACGATGAAGTACGCGGTCCACACCAGCGGTACCCAGACCATGTCGCCGAGGTCGAAACCGCGCAGCGGGTGGGACAGCGAGACGGGGTGCTCGAAGATCAGCATGACCAGGTAGCCGGCCCCCACGGACAGGCTGTACTGGCCGACGTTGAACAGCGGCTTCCACCACTGCTTGCGCGCCCGCAGATCGGATGTCAGCGCCGCAACCGACACCATCACGATCGCCGGCCACGGACCCCAGAGGAACAGCATCGCGCAGACGAACGCGGTCGACATGACCACGCCCTGCGGATCGTGTCCACGGCCCTGGACGAGCGGCAGCAGTTCGAGCAGGACCAGCAGGGTGGCCGACATGATCAGCGGACCGGCGAGGTCCAGCGAGCCGGCGGTGATCACCTCGAACACCGCGATCAGCAGCAGGGTCCAGCCGAGCGCGACCGTGCCGTACCACGTCACGCTGGAGAGCGTGAGCGCGCGCAGGGTGAACTGGTCGCGCCGGATCGCCATCTCGCCTCCAATGGTGGACGAGTTCCGATCGGCACGCGGACGCTGATCCTTAGCGGATGGGTGCTGGATCGCCAGATTCGTCAGATTCGCACCGGGTCGGTCCGGGGCCGTCCGGATCTTCCGGGCGCTGGAGGCGCGGGTTCTACCTGAAGTCGCGGGCGCGGGTGCGCAGTCCCAGGTGCAGCCGCTCGATGCGTTCGGCGAGGACGTTCGCGACGCTGTCAGTTCGCTCGAGCATGCCGCGGATCAGCAGCCCGCCCGACTCGCGCCACCCGCCGGTGCCGCTGTCACACCGCCTCGTCGACGATCGCGTGGGATCGCCGGATTCTGCCAGCCCATTGCTCAACTATAGAACACTCGTTCGCTACCCAGATGATCGAACCGGTGCTCACCGTCCTTGCGCGCCACCTGCGTCAACCGTGTCAGGCGCCGACCTTATCGACGAAACGTTGCCGCGCAGCCTGCCTGGAGACGCCGAGCGCAACCGCAATCTGATTCCACGATCTGCCGTGCGCCCGAGCGAGTTGGACGGCCTCACGCAGGCGGGCCTCGTCCTCTCGCGCCATGTCGGAAGCAACAGCGATCTGGCGCAGGTCGTCGGTATGCTCGGCCTGCGCTGTTGCGGGGTCGAGTTCGTCGGCGAGCTGCTCGAAGCGCGCAGCCGCGCGATCGATCTCCTCGTCGGTGTGTCGCATGATTCGCACCTTCCTTCCAGTAATCGGTAGAACTTTGGTCGTAGCGGCATCGCGTGGATGATCACCGGGTCATCGCCGTCGAGGTCCAGGATGCCGATCTCCAGCAGCGCTCCGTCCGT
>JBOGDQ010000215.1:0-6854 GCA_050742975.1 Jatrophihabitantaceae bacterium | reverse complement strand
GTGTACTCGGCCAGCGAACGGAACACCCGGACGAACGTCTCCTGGGTCAGGTCCTCGGCGTCGGCCCGGTTCCCGGACAGCCGGTAGGCCAGGCGGTACACCCGGTCGGCGTGCTCGCGCACGACCTCGTCCCACGTCGGTGGGACCCACACTGCGGCGTCAGTGGTGTCCGTCGTCAATACCCTCACCTCTAGGAGCTGTGCCGATCTGCGTCGCTGACATGCGTCGCAGGAGCACCTGACACAACCAGCCAATGCTAACTGTTGGGTGAACGCCTCAGCACCCGCTCACGTTCCCGAACCGGGCCATCTAAGCTCGGGGGCCGTGCATGCCTATACCGCGGAGGACGACGCGACGGCCCGCAGCCTGGTCGACTACTGCCTCAAGCGCCTGTCCATGCAGGCCCCGCTCGACCGTCCGCTGACCCCTGCCGAGCTGGACGCGCTCGCGGGCGGGTCCATCACCGCGGCAGGCATCGGCGGCGAGGAGGCGCTGCGGCTGTGGTCCGAGGTGCTCGGGCCGGCCTGCCTGTCCGTCGATCACCGCCGCTACCTGTCCTTCATCCCCAACGCGCCGACCAAGGCCGCGACCTACTTCGACATGCTCGTCGCGGCGTCCAACGTCTACGGCGGCTCGTGGCTGGAGGGCTCCGGGGCGGTGTACGCCGAGAACCAGGCGCTGCGCTGGATCGCCGAACTGGCCGGCCTGCCCTCCTCGTCCGGCGGCGCGTTCGTGCAGGGCGGGACGCTCGGGAACCTGTCCGCTCTGGTTGCCGCCCGCGAGGCGGCGCTGCACAGGCGCGGCGGGCGACCGGCTCGATGGGCCGTCTGCGTCACCGAGGAGACCCACACGTCGGTCAAGCACGCGCTGCGCGTCGTCATGGACGTCGACGTGGTGGAGGTGCCCGGCGACCCCAGCGGCCGGATGCTCGGCGCGGCGCTGCGGGCTACCGTCGACGGCCTGTCCGACGACGGGCGCGAGGCCATCTTCGCGGTGGTCGCGACGGCCGGGACGACGAACCTCGGCATCGTCGACGACATCGCCGGTATCGCCGACGTGGCCGAGGACCACGGCTGGTGGCTGCACGTCGACGGTGCGTACGGCGGTGCCGGGCTGGCCGCGCCGAGCGTGCGCCCGCTGTTCGCCGGCGTCGAGCGCGCGGACTCGTTCATCGTCGACCCGCACAAGTGGCTGTTCGCGCCGTTCGACTGCTGCGCGCTGCTGTACCGCGACCCGGTCATTGCCCGCGCGGCGCACACCCAGCACGCCGGCTACCTGGACCCGGTCACCATCGAGGGCGAGTGGAACCCGTCCGACTTCGCGATCCACCTGACCCGGCGCGCGCGTGGCCTGCCGTTCTGGTTCTCGCTCGCCGTCTACGGCACGGACGCCTACCGGGACGCCCTGGAGCAGACCCTGACCGTCGCCCGGGCCGGGGCGGAGCTGATCCGCTCGGCCGAGCACGTCCGGTTGCTGGTCGAGCCGGAGCTGACGGTGCTCATCTTCGAGCGGCTCGGCTGGAGCGATGCGGACTACACCGCGTGGAGCGCGAAGTTGCTCGAGGATCAGCTCGCGTTCGTGACCCCGACACGGCATGCCGGCCGGGTGTGCACCCGGTTCGCGATCGTCAACCCGCTGACCACGCCGGAGGATCTGGCGCTGATCATCGACTCGATGCGCTGATCTGGCGATATGGTCTCGGGCATGCCTGCCGACACGATGCTCAACCTGGACAGCCTGTCCTACGCGGAGTCCTTCACCACGGAGGACGAGGTGACGGCCGGCGCGCGCGATCGTGCCAGGGAGCTGGGCTGCGTTCCGATCGGTCCTGGCGGCGGCGCCACGCTGCGGGTACTGGCGGCGGCGACCGGGGCGCATGCGGTCGTCGAGGTGGGCACCGGCGCCGGCGTCTCCGGGCTGTACCTGCTGGCCGGGATGGCGCCTGACGGCGTCCTGACGACCGTCGACGTCGAGGGCGAGAACCAGCGCGCCGCGAAGGAGGCGTTCGGCGAGGCGGGGATCGGTTCGACCCGGTACCGGCTGATCAACGGCTCGGCCGCCGAGGTTCTGCCCCGGCTGCGCGATGCCGCCTACGACCTGGTGTTCATCGACGCCGACAAGCTCGCGTACGGGGTCTACTTCGAGCAGGCGGTCCGGCTGCTGCGCTCCGGCGGGATCATGGCGTTCGACAACGTCCTCTGGCACGACCGGGTGGCCGACCCGTCCCAGCGCGATTCGGACACGACGACGTTGCGCGAGCTCGGCAAGACCGTGCGCGACGACAAGCGGTTGCTGTCCGCGCTGCTCCCCGTCGGCGACGGGCTGCTGGTCGCCGCCAAGCGCTGACTCGTTCGCTCGCGATAACGTCGAGCACGTGTCCTGCTACGTCGACACCGTCCGCTCCTACCCGGGTACCGGCCTGCGGTTCACCGAGTTCTGCCACCTGCTGGCCGACACGCCCGACGAGCTGCACGCGATGGCCGACGCGCTCGGCATCCCGCGGCGCTTCTACCAGGAACATCCGTGGCGCTGGCACCACGACCTGCCCTCGCACCTGCGGCCCGGCGCCGTCGCGCTCGGGGCGCACGAGGTGACGATGCACGAGGTCGGCGCCCTGCTGCGCGCCCGCCGGGCCGAACTCGCCCGGTAGCCGTCGCGTAGGTTCGACTGGTGCGAATCACCGTTCTGGCCGGCGGCGTCGGCGGCGCCAAGTTCCTGCGTGGAGTGCGGGTGGCATGCCCCTCCGACGAGATCACGGCGATCGTCAACACCGGCGACGACGTCACGCTGCACGGGCTGCGCATCTGCCCCGACCTGGACAGCGTCATGTACACGCTCGGCGGCTGCAACGACGTCGAACGCGGCTGGGGACGGACCGGCGAGACGTGGCGGATCAAGGACGAGCTGACCGAGTACGGCGCCGAGCCGTCGTGGTTCGGCCTGGGCGACCTCGACATCGCGACCCACCTCGTGCGCACCCGCATGCTGGACGCCGGCTACCCCCTCTCGGACGTGACCGCGGCGCTGTGCGAACGGTGGCGGCCGGGAGTGCGGCTGCTGCCGATGTCGGATCAGCGCTGCGAGACACACGTGATCGTCGAGGTCAGGGACCCGGCCGACACCGCCGGAAGCGGGACCGCGCGCCGGCAGGCACTCCACTTCCAGGAGTGGTGGGTCCGGCACCGCGCTGCCCTGTCCGCACTCGGCTTCGTCCAGGTGGGGGTCGACGACGCCGAGCCCGCGCCGGGCGTGCTGGACGCGATCACGACGGCCGACGCGGTGCTGATCGCGCCGTCGAACCCGGTCGTGTCGATCGGGACGATCCTGGGGGTGCCGGGGATCCGCGAGGCGATCGTGGCCACGCCCGCACCCGTCGTCGGACTGTCCCCGATCGTCGGTGGGGCCCCCGTTCGTGGCATGGCCGACGCCTGCCTGCCCGCGATCGGAGTCGAGGTGAGCGCCGAGGGAGTGGGCCGGCACTACGGGTCGCGCAAAGACGCCGGCCTGCTCGACGCTGGCCTGCTCGACGTCTGGCTGATCCACGACACGGACTCCGCGAGCATCCCGGGCGTGGAGGTCCGGGCCGTCCCGCTGCTGATGACCGACGACGCCGCGACAGCGTCGATGGTTCGCGAGTCGCTGCTGTGACCGATCGCGCGACGCACACCGATCACGTTTTCCCCGCCAGCCACCGGTTCGGCGCGCCTGGACCGACGCCCAGCGGGGAAAGGTGGCAGGTGCACCGACGCCTGCGAGGGGAGCTGGGCTCATGACTGATCACGCGGCGCAGCACATCGAGATCCTGCCCGTCCTGGGCATCGGCGAGCTGCGGCCCGGCGACGACCTGGCCGCGCTCATCGCCGAGCACGCACCGCCGCTACAGGACGGCGACGTGCTCGTCGTGACGTCCAAGGCGGTGTCCAAGGTCGAGGGCCGCATGATCGTCCTCGACACCGCCGACGAGGACGCGCGCGAGGCGGCCCGGCAGGAGGCGATCGGCAGCGAGACGGTGCGCGTCGTGGCCGGTCGCGGCGACCTGCGCATCGTCGAGACCCGGCACGGGCTGGTCCTCGCCGCGGCGGGGGTGGACGCGTCCAACGTGGCGCGCAACGAGCTGGCCCTGCTGCCGCTCGATCCCGACACGTCCGCACAGCTGCTGCGCGAGAGCCTGCGCGAGCGCCTGGGCGTGACCGTAGGCGTCGTCATCAGCGACTCGATGGGGCGCCCCTGGCGCGCGGGCATCACCGACACCGCGATCGGCGCGGCCGGGCTGACCGCGCTGACCGACCCCCGCGGGCGGACCGACGTCTACGGCAACACGCTCGTCGTCACCCAGGTGGCGATCGCCGACGAGCTCGCCGCGGCCGGCGACCTGGTCAAGGGCAAGCTGAGCGGCGTCCCCGTCGCGGTCGTGCGGGGCATGGCTCGCGACGGCAAGCTCGACGACGACGGGCTGGGCAGCCGCCCGCTGATCCGCGGCTCGGCCGACGACCTGTTCCGCCTCGGCACCGCGGAGGCGATCGCGATCGGCCGTGAGGACGTCGGCTGGGCCACTGACGTCGCACCGCCGCTGCACGCCGACGCGGTCGAGCTGATCTCGGCCGTCGAGCCCGTCTCGGACCTCGACGCCGCTGTGCGGCAAGGGTTCCTGGGCTTCCTGGCCGCGCGCCCGGACGCGATGTGGCGCTCGTGCGCACCGGGTCACCTGACTGCGAGCGCGCTGGTCGTCGATCCCTCCCGCGGCGCCGTGCTGCTGACCCTGCACCCGCGCGTCGGGCTCTGGGTGCAGGTCGGCGGGCACTGCGAACCCGGTGATCACACCGTGCTCGACGCGGCGGCGCGCGAGGCCCGCGAGGAGAGCGGCATCGGTTCGCTGTCCTTCGACCCGGCACCGCTCGGCCTGGACGTGCACCCGATCACCTGCTCGCTGGGCGTACCCACGCGGCACTTCGACGTGCGCTTCCTCGCCGTGGCGCCCGAGGGTGCCGAGCCGGTGCGCAGCGACGAGTCGCTGGACCTGCGGTGGTTCCCGTTCGACGCCTTGCCCGCGGACGCGTCGCACGAGCTGCCGCGGCTGGTGCAGGTGGCGCGCGGCCGACTGGGCCTGTGATGCGGGGGGACGTCCTCGCCGCCGTCACGTCGTGGCCGGTCGGTTCGGCCGCCGCGGCGGTGGTCGGATCCGACGGCGTGCTCGCGGCAACCGGAGCGACCGACGCCGCGTTCCCTCTCGCGTCGGTGACGAAACCCCTTGCCGCGCTGGCGATTCTCGTCGCCGTCGAGGAGGGCGCGGTCGAGCTCACCAATCCCGCCGACGACTCGCTCGTCCCCGGGGCCACGCTGCGGCACCTGCTCGCGCACGCATCCGGCCTGGCCCCCGAGCGGCTGATGAAGTCGTTCCCACCGGCCGTCCGACGGGTGTATTCGAACGTCGGCATCGAGCTGGCCGCCTCCCTCGTCGAGCGCGCAGCGGGGATGCCGTTCGCGGCCTACCTGGACGAGGCGCTGGTCCGGCCGCTCGGGCTGACCGCGACGACGCTGCCGGGTTCGCCCGCGCGGGATGGCCTGGCGTCGGTGGACGATCTGGCCCGCGTGCTGCACGAACTGCTGGCGCCGAGCGGCCTGCTGCACCCGGACACCCTGGCCGACCTGCGCACCGTCCAGTACCCGGGGCTGCGCGGCGTGCTGCCCGGCTTCGGCGGCCAGCCCGACAACGACTGGGGGCTCGGCTTCGAGATCCGCGACCACAAGTCGCCGCACTGGACCGGGTCGGCGAACTCGGCCGCCACCTACGGGCACTTCGGCCAGAGCGGGACGATGTTCTGGATCGATCCGGCCGCCGGGATCGGGCTGGTCGCGCTGGCCGACACCGCGTTCGGCCCCTGGGCGGCGCAGGCCTGGCCGGCGCTGTCGGACGCGGTGCTGGCCGCCGTCTGACCGTCGCCGTCTCGCTACCCCCCGCGAGTGGTCAGCCCCGGCTGCTTACCCCACTCGCGGTTCAGCCACTCAGATCGCGCGGATGTCGGTCGGGCTGAACCGCGGGCCGAACTTGGGGATGCCGGTGCCGGACAGCTCGATCAGCCGCACCACCCGGGCCCGTTGGCCCGACCACGGGGCGAGCAGCTCGAGCATCTCGGCGTCGGTGCCGCGCGCCCGTCCGGTGAGCGCGTGCACGACCAGGTTGGCCAGGTGGAAGTCGCCGACGCTCACGACGTCCGGATGGCCCAGCGCTCGCAGCGCCGTCTCGGCCGCCGTCCACTCCCCCACGCCCGGCACCACGAGCATCCTCGAGAGCGCCGCAGCCGGAGCCAGTCCCGTGCACTCCTCCAGCCGCGAGGCGACGCTCGCCGCTGCCCGGATCGCCCGCTGCCGCCTGCCGTCGACGCCGAGCCGGTGCCAGTCCCACGTCGGGACGGCCAGCAGCTCGCCCGGCGGCGGCGGGACGAACAGGTCATCGCGCGGGCCGGGCGCCGGCGTCCCGAACCGGCGCAGCAGCCCGCGCCAGGCCGCGTGCGCCTCGCCGCCGGTGACCCGCTGCTCCAGGATCGCGGGGACGAGCGAGTCGAGCACCAGGCCCGTCGACGGCAGCCGAAGTCCCGGACGGCGGCGGAGCACCTCGCGCAGTCCCGGCCGGCCGTCGAGCGCCAGCCCCGTCCAGTCGTCCCCCGCCCCGAGCAGCACGGGCAGCCGGTCGAGCAGCCAGGCCGCGCCGTCACCCCAGGCCCGGGCGTCCGCGCCGCCTGGCACAGCTCGCACCGCCAGGGTCCCGGCACCGGACGGCGTTGCGCAGGCCCACCAGAACGTGCCGTCGCGGTCGACCCGATGTGCCGGATCGCCGGTACCGCGCCGCAACGGAC
>JBOGDQ010000214.1:0-8510 GCA_050742975.1 Jatrophihabitantaceae bacterium | reverse complement strand
AGCTCGGGCAGGCCGTACGTCCAGGCGTCCGAATACTCGCCGCCGTAGTACCGGCCGTGCGCAGCCGGGTCGGTGAGCCGAAAGTCCGAGCCGAGGTCGACGATGCGCTGTGTCTGCGGCAGTCCGGCCACGAACGCCGGCGCGGCACCGTGTGGCATCGCGAGAAAGATCAGGTCGGCTTCGGCGACCGCGTCCGCGCTCGTCTCCGCGAACGTCAGCTCCGCGACGGAGCGCAGATTCGGCAACATGTCGCCGACCGGCCGGCCCGCGTTCCCCCGCGCCGTGACGGCAACCAGCTCGAGGTCCGGGTGCCCCACCACCAGACGCACCAGCTCACCGCCGGCGTACCCGCTCGCGCCGACGACCGCCACCCGAACACCCATGCGCAGGATTATGCACCATCACGCAACTTCATGCAGCAGCGGCCCGGCCTCACGAACCAGCGGTGCCGACCACGACGGCACGCAGCACCGCCTCGAGCGTCACCATGCCCAGCGTCCGCTCGCCGTCGTCGACCCGCGCCAGGTGCGTCGCCGAGCGCCGCATCGCGGCCAGCACGCCGGCCACCGGGGCATCCGGAGCGACGGTCACCATGGCCCGCGTGATCGAGGCCGGGAGGGCCTCGTCGAACCGATCGTCCGGCACGGCGAGCACATCCTTCGCGTGGACGTATCCGATCAGTCGGTCGGCGTCACGAAGCGGGAATCGCGAGTACCCGCTCTCGCTCACCAGCTGCTCCACATCCCGGGCAGTGGCGTCCGGCCCGATCGTCGTGATCTCCGCGATCGGCCTGAGCAGATCGGCGGCTGTCGTCGTCTCGATCCGCAGCGCGGCCTGCAGGCGGCGCTGCTCGTCGCGGTCCAGCAGACCCTCGGACACCGACTCGGTGAACAGCGCGCCCAGCTCGTCGCTCGTGTAGGCGCCGCCGAGCTCGCTCTTCGGCTCTGCTCCGAACAGCCGGACGATCGCGTCGGCCATGCCGCTGACAACCACGAGCACCGGGCGGGTGGCGCGCACCCAGCCGGCCATGATCGGCCCCAGCACGAGGGCGGCGCGCACCGGGCCGGCAAGCGCAAGGTTCTTGGGCACCATCTCGCCGAGCACCATGTGGCAGAACGACACGAAAGCCAGAGCGATGACGAACGCGAGCGGGTGCAGGAGCGAGTCCGAGACGCCGATCGGGTCCAGTGCCGACTCGAGCAGGTGCGCGAAGGCCGGTTCGGCGACCGCGCCGAGCCCGAGCGAGCAGACCGCGATGCCGAGCTGCGACCCGGCGAGCATGCGCGGCAGGGCACGCAGCTGCGCGAGCGTGACGCGGGCCGACCGCGCACCCCCGGCCGCGAGCGGTTCGAGCTGGTCACGACGCGCCGTGATGAGCGCGAACTGCGCACCGACGAAGAACGCGTTGCCGGCCAGGAACAGCACTGCGAGCAAGACGCTCACGACAGCCCCCGCCCGTGCTCGATCTCGACGCGGTCGACGCGCTTGCCGTCCATCGCCATCACGCTCAGCCGCCACCCGTCCAGCTCGACTGCATCGCCGAGGACGGGAATGCGGCCGAGCCTGTCCATGACCACGCCGGCCACCGTGTCGAACGGGCCGGCAGGCGCCTCGATGTCCAGCAACTCGGCCAGCTCGTCCTTGTGCGTCTGGCCGGACACCGACCAGCGCCCAGGGCCATGCGCCACAACCTCGGGCATCTCGGCGGCATCGTGCTCGTCACGGATCTGCCCGACCAGCTCCTCCACCAGGTCCTCGACCGTCACCAGCCCCGCCGTCCCGCCGTACTCGTCCACCACGATCGCGAGGTGCGCGCGGGACAGGGACAGTCGCTTGAGCAGCGCGTCGCAGTCGAGCGACTCCGGCACCCGCAGGGGAGGGCGCATCAGCGCACGCACGCGGACCTCGGCCCTGCGCTCCCGCGTCACCGCGAAGGCGTACTTGACGTGGACGATGCCCACGACGTCGTCGAGATCCTCTCCGGCAACGGGGAACCGCGAACGCCCGCTCGTCCGCGCCGCGTCGATCAGGTCGGCGGCGGTGTCCTCAGGCCGCAGCGCCAGGATGCGGACCCGCGCGGTCATCACGTCGCCGGCTCTCTTGGCACCGAACGCGAGCGCGTGCCTGAGCAGTTGAGCCGTCTCGGCGTCCAGGGTGCCCTCCTCGGCGGAGGACGCGATCACGCTGCGCAGTTCGGCCGGCGTGCGTGCGGCACGCAACTCCTGGCGCGGCGTGACGCCCAGACCACGGACGATCGCGTTCGCCGCCCCGTCGAACAGGGAAACCACCGGACGGCCGGCCAGCGCCCACCCGCGCTGCAGCGGGATGACCGCACGCGCCACGGCCAGCGGCCGGGAGATCGCGAGGTTCTGCGGCACCAGCTCGCCGAACAGCATCTGCGCCAGCGTGGCGAGCAGCAGCGCCACCACGACGGCGCCCACGTCCGCCGCCGCGTGTGGCAGACCGACCGTCCGGGCCAGGGGGCGGAGCACGTCCGCCACGACCGGCTCGGCGACGAAGCCGAGCAGCAGCGAGCAGATCGTGATGCCCAACTGCGCGGCCGACAGTTGGTAGGACAGCTGGCCCACCGCGTGGCGGACGGCGACGGCTCGGCGATCACCGGTCTGCGCGCGGCGCTCCAGCCGGGCCCGATCGACCGAGGTCAGGGCGAACTCGGCGGCCACGAACAGCGCGTTCGCGGCAATGAGGACAACGAGCGCCACCCAGCCGAGGGCGGTCAGCATCGGCCCGTCAGGTCCGCAGCCGGGCGCCGGTCACCGCTGCTCGGGCGACGGCGGCGTCGCGGGCGATCAGTGCCTCCTCGACGGTCAGCGTTCGATCCGCCGCGCGGAATCGCAGCGCGAAGGCGAGGGATTTGTGCCCCCGTCCGAGGTGTTCGTCGTCGCGGTACACGTCGAACAGGCGCACGCTCTCCAGCAGCTCGCCGGCGCCCGCGCGCAGCTCGTCGAGGACGCCCGCGGACGGCACCTCGGACGGGACGACGAGCGCGACGTCGAGCAGGACTGGAGGGAACGTCGAGATGTCCGGCGCCTGGGCCGGCGTCGGCGGGTTCAGCGCGTCCACGTCGAGCTCCATGGCGCAGGTGCGCTCGGGCAGCCCCAGCGCCGCGACGACCCTCGGGTGCAACTCGCCGGCGTGGCCGATGACCGCGCCGTCCAGCCCGAGCGCCGCGCACCGCCCGGGGTGCCATGGGGCGTGCTGCGCCGCACTTACCTCGAACTCGACGCGCGCCGCTTCCGCGACCACCCGGGCCACCTCGATCGCGTCGGCCCAGGTGGCCCCACGGCCCCTGCCCCACCAGCCGGTCTGCTCGCGATCACCGCAGAGCACGGCGGCGACATGGCGCGGCTGCTCGGGAATGGCGGCGAAGATCGCCGCGATCTCGTCCTCGCTCGGCCGGTGCTCCACTCCGGGACGGGGCATGGCGCGGATCTCGGCACGAGCCTGGTACACCAACCCCGTCTCGAACAGGGCGAGATCGCGCGAACCCCGCCCCACGTTGCGCTGCAGCGTGCCGAGCAGGCCGGGAAGCAGGCTGGTGCGCATCAGTGGCTCGGCGTCGGACAACGGGTTGGCCAGCCGGACGGCCTGGCGGCGCGGGTCGTTCGGGTCGAGCCCGAACTGGTCGGCGATCTCGGGAGCGAGGAAGGGGTAGCTGAGCACCTCGGTGAACCCGGCTCCGGCCAGCTCCCGCGAGATCGAACGGCGCAGCTGCTGCGAGGCCGTCAGCCCGTGCCCGGCCCGGGTCGTCGGCAGGCGCGCGGGGAGCCGGTCATAGCCGACGAGCCGGACGACCTCCTCGACCAGGTCGGCCGGATCGGTCAGGTCCGGGCGCCACGACGGCGCGAGCACCTGAAGTACCTCGCCGCCGTCGACCGTGCAGCCCACGCCGACCAGGTTGCGCACGACGATAGCCCGGTCGATCGGCATGCCCGCGATCGCTGCGGGACGCCCGGCGCTGAGCGCGATCAACGATCGCGACGGGCCGCTTCCGGTAACCGTGTACCCGTCGACTGCGGTGGCGCCGCCATACCTGACCAGCAGCTCGACGCAGCGCTGCAGCGCGACACCGGCGATGTCGGGATCAACCCCACGCTCGAACCGCTTTGCCGCCTCGCTCGGGAGCTTGTGCCGGCGCACGGCGCGCGAGATCGAGGCCGCGTCCCAGTGCGCCGCCTCCAGGACGACGTCCGTGGTCGCGCCGCCGATCTCGGTCGACGCGCCACCCATCACCCCGGCGAGCGCGATCGGGCCGGAGTCGTCGGTGACGACCAGATCGTCGGGGTCGAGCGTCCGCACGACGCCGTCGAGCGTGGTCAGCTTCTCCCCCGTTGCCGCGCGCCGAGCGGCCAGGCCGCCGGACAGCTTGCCGCGATCGAACGCGTGCAGCGGCTGGCCGGTCTCGAGCATGACGTAGTTCGTGATGTCGACCGCGAGCGAGATCGGCCGCATCGCCGACTGGCGGAGCCTTCGCACGATCCGGTCCGGGGTGGGCGCATTCGGGTCGAGACCGATCACTGCACGCACCGAGAACTGATCGCACCCCGCGGGGTCGTCGACGGTGACCGGGTATGCCTCGCCGTCGACAGCCGGCAACTCCACCTCGACGTCGGTGAACGGGACACCGAGGGCGAGTGCCGCCTCGCGGGCCAGGCCACGGACGGACAGGCAGTAACCGCGGTCCGGCGTGATCGCGATGTCTAGCACGGCGTCGCGCATCCCGAGCACGTCGAGCGCGTCCTCACCCGGCTTCGCCGAGTCGGGCGGCAGCACCAGAATGCCCTCGTTGTCGTCGCCGGTGCCGAGCTCGCGGGTCGAGCAGATCATGCCGTCGGACACGTGGCCGTATGTCTTGCGGGCCGAGATCGCGAACCCACCCGGGAGCACGGCGCCGGGCAGCGCTACGACGACCAGATCGTTCGGCGCGAAGTTGTGCGCCCCGCAGACGATGCCGCGCGGGTCGCCGCCGTTGTTCAAGGCACCGACGTCGACCTGACACCAGCGGATCGTCTTGCCGTTCTTCTGCGGCTCGTCCGTGAACGACAGCACCCGGCCGACCACGATCGGCCCGGACAGCCCGTCGGCACCGGACTCGACCTTCTCGACCTCCAGCCCGACCCGGACAAGCGCATCGCCGAGCTCGCGCGGTGTCAGGCCTTCGGGCAGATCGACGTGCTCGGCCAGCCAGCTCACCGCGGTTCTCATGCCGACACCGACGCAACCAGCGCCCTGGCCCGCACGGCAGTGAGCAGCTTGCTTCCGGTTCTCATCAGCTCTCCATCCCGAACGCGGCGGTAAACCGGACGTCACCCTCGACGATGTCGCGCATGTCCTCGACGCTGTTGCGGAACATGAGCGTGCGCTCGATGCCCATGCCGAACGCGAAGCCGGTGTACCGGTTGGCATCGATGCCACACGCGGTCAGCACGCGCGGGTTGACCATGCCGCAGCCGGCCAGCTCGATCCAGCCCTCGCTGCCGCACGTGCGGCAGGGACGATCGGGGTTGCCGACCGACTCGCCGTGGCAGACGAAGCACACCATGTCGATCTCGGCGCTCGGCTCGGTGAACGGGAAGTAGGACGGTCGCATCCGGGTCTTGACATCGAAACCGAACAGCGCTTCGGCCAGGTGGTCAAGGGTGCCCTTCAGGTGCGCCATCGTGATGCCCTCGTCCACGACCAGGCCCTCGACCTGATGGAAGACCGGCGTGTGGGTGGCGTCCAGGTCATCGGTGCGGAACACCTTGCCCGGGCAGATGACGTGAATGGGCGGCTGCCGGACGAGCATGGCGCGGGCCTGTACCGGCGACGTGTGCGTCCGCAGCACGAGGCCGGAGTCGGCTGACTCGACGAAGAAGGTGTCCATCATCGACCGCGCGGGATGGTCGACCCCGATGTTCAACGCGTCGAAGTTGAACCACTCGGCCTCGATCTCCGGGCCCTCGGCCACCTCGTAGCCCATCGCGACGAAGACGTCGGCGATGCGCTCCTGAACCGTGGTCAGCGGGTGGCGCGCGCCTCGCGGGTTGCGGTCGGTCGGCAGCGTGACGTCGACGGTCTCCTCGACGAGCACCCGCGCGTCGCGCTCGGCCTCGAGCTCGGCCTGCCGTGCGGTCAACGCCCGGTTGATCTCGGTCCGTGCCGCGCCCACGCGCTGCCCGGCCGCCGACCTGGCAGCGGGCGGCAGCGCGCCGATCTCGCGGTTGGCCAGGGCGATCGGTGAGCGGTCACCGGCGTGCGCGAGTCGGGCCGACTTCAGCTCGTCCAGGTTGCCCGCAGCCTGGAACGCGGCGAGTGCCGCCGATACGTTCGCGTCGATCGACTCGGGCTGGAGCACGGCGACCTCGACCGGATCGAAGTTCTGACTAGGCATGCAGGACACGTCTTTCGTGGATGCGGGTTGGCCCGAGTCTATGGGGACCGGGCACGCAGTTTGACCTCGGAGCACCGATCAGCGGCGCTGGGCGCGGGCGCTGGCGTAGAGGCACACTGCGGCGGCGGCCGCCAGGTTAAGGCTCTCGGCCCGGCCGTGGATCGGCACGCGGACTCGACGGTCGGTCCCTTCGAGCACCGCGGTCGGCAGGCCGTGGGCCTCGCTGCCGAACAGCCACGCCGTCGCGCGCGCGAGCGTCCCGTCGTCGACGAGGTCGTCGAGGTCCACGTCCCCGTGCCCGGTCGTCGCGAGCAGGCTCATCCCGACGTCCCGCGCCGCTGCAAGCAGGTCCTCGACAGTGCAGTCGACGATCGGCAGGTGGAACACGCTGCCCGCACTCGCGCGCACCGCCTTGCCGTTGTACGGGTCGACGCCGCCTGCGACGAACACGGCGTCGGCGCCGGCCGCGTCCGCAGTGCGGATGATCGTCCCGAGGTTGCCGGGATCGTTCGGCTCGACGAGAACAGCGACCAGCTGGGGTGCCGCCGCGAGCGCCTCGCTCGTTGACGGCCGGGACATGCGGCAGACGGCGATCAGGCCCTGCGGCGTGACCGTCTCGGACAGGGCCGCGGCCGAGCGCTCACTTATCTCGGAGACGTCGCGGCCGGCCAGCAACTCCGGGTGACGGTCGATCGCGTCGCCGGTCGCGTAGAGCTCGAGGACCGCTTCGGCGCGCAACGCCTCACGAACCGCTTGCGCTCCCTCGGCGAGAAAGAGCCCGGCCTCGCGGCGACCGGACCGTTTGGTGAGACGACGGGCCGCCGCGAGCCGGGCGTTCTGCTCGCTGAGCAACTGTCCGAGGTGAACGTCAGGCGGCCGGTGTTTGCGCCCCGGCGCCGCCGGTGCCCTCGGCCACCACGGCGGCGCGGGCAACCTCGACCAGCGCGGCGAAGGCCGGTGCGTCGTTGACGGCGAGGTCGGCGAGGACCTTGCGGTCGACGGTGACGCCGGCCAGGCGCAGCCCCTGGACGAAGCGGTTGTAGGTGATGTCGTTCGCACGCGCGGCCGCGTTGATGCGGGTGATCCACAGCTGCCGGAAGTCACCCTTGCGTGCCTTGCGGTCGCGGTAGGAGTAGGTCGCCGAGTGGAGCAGCTGCTCCTTGGCCTTGCGGTAGAGCCGTGAGCGCTGGCCCCGGTAGCCGGCAGCCGCTTCCAGAGTGCTCCGGCGCTTCTTATGGGCGTTTACCGCCCGCTTGACGCGTGCCACAACAAGTTCCTCGAATGTTCGGGCCGCCCGGCTTGGTTAGGGGCGGCGGGTTGATGAAGGTGATGTCGGTCGGCGCCGACCGTCGGTCCAGGCGCCCGCGCTGACCACGAAGGAGCCAGCGCAGTGGGTTCAGCGCCGCAGTGGGTTCAGCGGCCGAGCAGCTTCTTCACGCGGGGCGCATCGGCAGGCGCGATCTCCTCGGTGCCGGTGAGGCGACGGGTCAGCCGGGACGGCTTGCGCTCCAGGTTGTGGCGCATGCCGGCGCGCTGGACGAGCAGCTTGCCGCTACCGGTGATCTTGACGCGCTTCTTGATCCCGCTGTGGGTCTTGTTCTTGGGCATTGGGTCGGTCCTATCCGGTCGGTGCTGGCGGCACATCGGTGCTGCGGGTCTCGGGCTCGTCCTCGCGCGATGCGCGGGTGATCTTCGTGTTGCGATGCGGCGCAACCACCATGATCATGTTCCGGCCGTCCTGCTTGGGCGAGGACTCCACGACGCCGAGCTCCTGGATGTCGTCCGCGAGCCGTTGCAACAGGCGGAACCCCAGTTCGGGTCGCGACTGCTCGCGACCGCGGAACATGATCGTAATCTTGACCTTATCGCCCTGCTTCAGGAACCGCTCGACGTGACCCTTCTTGGTCTCGTAGTCGTGCGAGTCGATCTTCGGGCGGAGTTTCATCTCCTTGATGACGGTGTGCGCCTGATTGCGGCGCGCCTCGCGTTCCTTCTGCGCGCTCTCGTACTTGAACTTGCCGTAGTCCATGAGCTTGCAAACCGGCGGGCGCGCCTGGGGTGCGACCTCAACGAGATCGAGATCCGCTTCCTGAGCGAGCCGGAGCGCATCCTCAAT
>JBOGDQ010000213.1:0-2435 GCA_050742975.1 Jatrophihabitantaceae bacterium | reverse complement strand
CCTCCGCCGTGCGGGCCGACCCGACCACGACCGCGCGCATCCGCCGCCCGCCGCAGACGGGGCAGGCCCAGTCCCCGGCCGGCAGGCCGCACCAGCGACAGGTGGCGATCGCGTGCCCGGACGCCGAAGCAAGCGGGCCGGAGCAGGTCGAACACCGCGCCGGCGTCCGGTCCCGAGCGCAGGCCAGGGACGGCACGTACCCCCGTCGGGGCACCTGTACGAGGACCGGCTCCCCGGCGGCCAGCGCCTCCCCCGTCGTCCGCCAGGCCAACGACGGCAAGCGGGCCGCGGCGGCCGCCGGATCGCGAGCCAGCTCGACGTCGTCGCCGATCGCGGCGACCCGCGGCGAGGACGCGCGGAGCACGGCACGTTCGGCCACCACCTCGTGCGCCCACCCGGACTCGACGAGCAGCTGCGCCTCGGCAGTGCGCGCGTGTGCACCGAGCAGCAGGGCCGCACCGGACATGGACGAACGCAGGACCAGGACGTCGCGCGTATGGGCGTACGGCGCGCGCGGCTCGTCGTACAGGTCGTCGCCGTCGTCCCACAGCGCGAGCAGGCCCAGGTCGGCCACCGGTGCGTACGCCGCGGCGCGGGTACCGATCACGGCGCGCACGGCACCACGACGCACCGCCAGCCATCGGCGGTACCGCTGCGACGGACCGAGGTCTGCCGACAGCGCCACGTACCGTTGCGCTCCGAGCGCGGTCGCGAAGGCGGCATCGAGGCGCTGCAGGTCGCGAACGTCGGGAACGACGACGATCGCCCCGCGCCCGGCGGCGAGCGCGACCCGCGCCGCCTCGGCCAGCCGCTCGGGCCACGACTCCCCCGGTAGCGCCGACCAGATCGCGCGAGCCGGCGTTCCACCGGCGACCGCGGACAGGAAGGCCGGCCCGGCCCGGTAGCGCTCGAACCCGGTCCGGTCGGGTGGTTCGGGCGGACTCGCCGGCGTGGACTCGGACGACTCGGCAGCCGCGTGCCGGGAGGGGACGCCCAGCCGGACGACGTCGACGAAGTTGCCGGCCCAGCGGTCGGCCACCGCTCGGAACAGCGCCGCGGTGTCCGGCGTCAGTACGGCCTCGCCGACGGCCCGCTCGAGGTAGGCGAGCCGGCCATCGTGATCCGACCCGGCGATCCGCTCGAGCACGTATCCGTCCACGAGCCGTCGCGAGAACCGCACCCGAACCCGCGAGCCGGCGACCACCTGCGCGTCCAACGTGGACGGCACGAGGTAGTCGAACGGCCGATCCAGGTGCGGCAGTGGCACATCCACCATCAACCGCGCGACCGGATCAGCCGACGCGGGCACCCGTCCGGAACGCTTGGTCGCTGCACCGGTCACGCGCTAGTCCTACCAGCCGTCGGCGACGATCTCAGCGAGCTGCCCGCCCCACGATCTTCCTGCGCCACCCGTCACCGGCACTACCAGCCGGAGGAAGATCGGCTGCGGCGCCGATGGTGAGTTCCCCGGCGGGACGCAGGGCGACCCAGCGCTGGCCGCGATCGCGACGAAGTCGCGTGCCGGTCTCGGTGTCCGCCCCGAGCTTGCGAAGGGGTGGCGCCGGGATCGGCTGCGGCCCCGAGAAGAGGGTGAGTTTCCCCGGCGGGACGCAGGGCGACCCAGCACCGGCCGCGATCGCGACGAAGTCGCGTGCCGGTCTCGGTGTCCGCTCCGAGCTTGCGAAGGGGTGGCGCCGGGATCGGCTGCGGCCCTTAAGAATTAGCCAGCTTGGCCAGCTGCTCCGCTCGGTCGGTGCGCTCCCAGGTGAAGTCGGCCAGTTCGCGGCCGAAGTGACCGTAGGCAGCCGTCTGGGTGTAGATCGGGCGGAGCAGGTCGAGGTCGCGGATGATCGCGGCCGGGCGAAGATCGAACGTCTCCAGGATCGCGTCGGTGATCTTCTGCGGATCGGCGCTCTCGGACCCGAACGTCTCGATGAACAGGCCCACCGGCTCGGCCTTGCCGATCGCGTAGGCCACCTGCACCTCGCATTTGGTGGCGAGCTTGGCCGCGACGACGTTCTTGGCCACCCAGCGCATCGCGTAGCAGGCGGAGCGGTCCACCTTCGACGGGTCCTTGCCGGAGAACGCGCCGCCGCCGTGCCGGGCGTACCCGCCGTACGTGTCGACGATGATCTTCCGTCCGGTCAGGCCGGCGTCGCCCATCGGGCCACCGATCTCGAACCGGCCGGTGGGGTTCACCAGCAGCCGGTACCCCTCGGTGGCGATCCCGTCGGCACCCAGCTCGGCGATGATCGGGGCGACCACGTGCTCTTCGACGTCCGGCTTGAGCAGCGTGTCCAGATCGATGTCGGCTGCGTGCTGGCTGGAGACGACGACGGTGTCCAGGCGAACCGGCCGGCCGTCGACGTACTCGATGGTGACCTGGGTCTTGCCGTCCGGACGCAGGTAGGGAACAGTGCCGTCCTTGCGCACCT
>JBOGDQ010000212.1:0-7737 GCA_050742975.1 Jatrophihabitantaceae bacterium | reverse complement strand
AGCACGAGCAGCACGGCGCCAGCTCCTGGGGAGTAGCCGATGACGGCCAGGGCGTTGACTCGCGACGGCCAGTACGGGTCGACCTGAACAGCGTCAACGTCGTTCACCGCCTCGTGAGTCCAGTCGAGCTCGATGTCGATCGCGTCGGGATAACGCTGCGAGCGGGCCAGGTGTCCGGCGGCCTCGTCGGACCAGATCACGTCCACATCATCGAGCGTACTCGAATGTTGTACATAGTCGGACACTGGTGGGAGCGGGCTTCGGTCCGTCGCCGAGGCCGGCGTCGTCCGGCGCTGGATCGACCTCAGTCTGTGGAGGCTCGAGATGTCGGGACTGCTGATCGGATACGCCCGCGTGTCCACCGAAGAACAGGATCTCACCGCGCAGCGCGACGGACTGGCCGCGCTCGGCGTCGATGTCGAGCGCATCTACGTCGATCACGGTCTGACCGGCACCAACCGGGAACGGCCGGGTCTGCGCGAGGCGCTGGCCGCGTGCCGGGCCGGTGACACCCTGGTGGTCACCAAACTGGACCGACTGGCCCGCTCACTGCCCGATGCCCGCGCCATCGCCGAGGACCTGACCAAACGCAAGGTCCGCCTCAGTCTGGGTTCGTCGGTCTACGACCCGACTGACCCAGTAGGCCGGCTGCTGTTCAACGTCCTGGCGATGGTGGCCGAGTTCTCTGTTATCTGGACACGCCGAGATCCTCGCCTCCCCGATGTGAGGGTTGCTGCCTGATGCAGTGAGCACCGGCGAGGGAGGCCGGTGTGCGGGTGGTCAAGCATCGTGAGGGCGGGGTGGTCCGCCGAGTTGTCCTGCTCGACCGGTCCGGCGTCGAGGTCGTGCCGGTCAATCGGTTCTTGTCACACCTGACCGACTCGAACTACAGCCCGAACACGGTGTGCGCCTACGCCTACGACCTGGCCCATTTGGCTCGGTTCCTCGACCAGGAGGCGATCAGTTGGGACGAGTTCCGTCCGTTGACGGCGCTCGAGTTCCTCGGCTACTTGCGGCGGGTGCCGTCGCAGCGACCGGCGCAACGGTTGGGCCTGACGGTCGCGACCGAGCAGGGTCGATTGCTTTCGCCGGCGACGGTGCAGCGGATCCTGGCAGCAACGTCGAGCTTCTTCGACTGGGCGATCGCGGCCGAGCAGTACACCGCGGGTGAGAACCCGATGCAGCGCCGGGTCGATCACGCGCTGGGCCGGGTCCCGGATCGGCATCAGCCGTTCGTCGGCTCCGCCAGCAGGCAGCAGCCGATCCGTCGCACGGTGCGGGTCCGGCTGCCGTTGCGGCTACCCCGGCCGATGACGGTCGACGACATCGACGCACTGCTGGCCAGCATGACGACGCTGCGAGATCTGGCGATCTTTCTGCTGATGCTCGACGGCGGCCTGCGTCCCGGCGAGGCACTGTGTCTGCAGTTGGGCGACATCTCCTACGGACGACGGCGGGTCGCCATCCGCAAGCGTGATAACCACCCTGCCGGCGCCCGAGCCAAGGCTCGCCACGAGCGGGTTGTCGATCTGCACGAGCCCCGCACGCTGGACGCGGTCAACCGCTACGTGCTGCACGAGCGGCCACTGGACGCCGAGAGCCCGTTCCTGTTCCTGGTCGGCGGATCAGGAGCTCGTCGGTGTGAGCCGTTGAGCTACCAGGCGGTTGCCCGCGGATTCGCCCGACGCTTGGACCGACTGGGCATCCGAACTCCGGACAAGACGCCGCACGCGTTGCGGCACACGCACGCGACCGCGATGTGGGAAGGCGGGATGCGGGAGCTGGCGTTGCAGAAACGGCTCGGGCACGCTTCGCCGGAGTCGATCCGCATCTACACCCGGGTCTCGGACGAGCAGGTCCTCGCCGACTACGACGCCGCGCTGCGGGACCGGTCGTGACCGCACCGAGGCAGCACCTCGAGGTTGTTCGCTCGCCGGCACCAACGCCTGCCGTTCATGCTGACCGTGCGGCCTATAAGGCGTGGGTCGACGAGCGCTGCACCAGCTACTGGGTGCGGTGGACTCGCATGGACAATTACGACCGGTTCGTCGAACGCTGGCCGGTCCTGCAAGACTGGTTCGACGCGCCGCTGCGGCAACGGCTGCTGGATAAGCAGAACTGCGTCCGCGGGCAGAATCCGCACGGCGGTGCGAGCGTGATCATGCCCTACCTGACCTACCTGTCCCTGGTTGACGGTGTCGGTCTGGACTACCCGGTGTTGCTGGCCCGGACGTTCACCAGCCCGTTCAAGCACCAGATGCGTTACGGCGGCCTCGGTGTCGACCTGGAGCTGTTCGACCGGCACGTCGCGCGGCTCGAGCAGCTCGGCTACGCCCGCGGCGCCGCGCAGCTGACCTGGCCGCTCGGGCGGATGATGCTGCATCGCGGCGACCCTGACCTGACCGTGATCGGTATGGACGACCTGACCGAGTTTCGTGAGGCAATCGACGCGTTCACCGCGCGGCTGCGGCTTGAACCGTTGCGCGAGTTTTACGCCCGTGCACCAGACGCCCGGCCGCCGATTGAGATCGCGAACGGCTACTTCGCCTCGGCGATCGCCAAGCTGCACGCGGTGCAGGTGCTGCTGTTCAACGTCGACCAGGTGCAGACGCCACCGCCTGGACGGATCGGCGCCGGCAGCTGGGTTGATCGGCTCGCTCCGGAGTCGGCGCCGCCGAAGATCCGCGCCGTGCTCGAGCGATACCTGCAGCTGCACCTGCAAGCCAATCTCGACCGTCCGCAGACCGTGCGGCACTCCCGCGATGCGCTTGGCCGGCTGGTGCGCTGGATGACCCAGGCGCACCCCGAGATGGACAGCTTGGCCGACCTGCACCGTGAGCACGCCGAGGAGTTCCTGCGCTGGCTGGGCATCCAGACCAGCCAGCACACAGGCGACCCGTTGAGCGTCTCGTTCCGGCGTTCGGTAGTCACGCTGATCACCCGGTTCGTCACCGAGACCGCGGCCTGGGAATGGGATGACGTCCCGGCCCGGGTGCTGTTCACCCGGGCTGACATCCCGAAGATCAATCATCCGGTGCCGCGGTTCATCCCCGATCACGAACTCGCCGCTCTGATGAGCGCAGTCGACCTGCTGCCAGATCCCTATCAGCGGGCCGCGTTGATCGTCGCGCGGTGGAGTGGCGCCCGCCGCGACGAGATCCGCCGTCTCGCGATCGACTGCCTCGATGCCTACCCTGACGGTCATCCCCGGCTGCGGATCCCGGTCGGCAAGGGCTACGCCGAACGCATGATTCCGCTACATCCACAGGCCGCCGAAGCCTTGCAGCCGGTGATCGAGCTCGCCCGACAGCAGCAGGCCCGTCGACGATTCGATCCCAGCGCCGGCCGCCCGGTCCAGCATGTGTTCCTGGTGCGCGGCAAGCTGTTGTCCAACGCGTTCCTGTTCGACCTGTCCCTCAAAGCCGCCTGCACCACCGCCGGCCTGATCGACTCCGCGGGCCGACCCACCATCACCGCGCACCGGTTCCGCCACACCATCGGCACCCAACTCGCCGAAGGCGGCGCCCGCATCCAGACGATCATGGCCGTGCTCGGACACCGCACCCCGAACATGTCGATCATCTACTCGACGCTGTCCGACCCCACCGTCAAACGGCAGTACCAAGAAGCCCTCGACCGCCACCTCGGACCCGACATCACGCTCGCCGGTCCCGCCGCCGACGCGCTGCGCGAGCACCGCCTCGACCCAGAAGCCGTGTCCTGGCTGCAGACCAACTTCCTCAAGACCGAACTCGAACTCGGCCACTGCCTCCGCACCCCCGCCGAAGGACCATGTGAATGCGACCTCGTACTCACCTGCTCGAAGTTCCTCACCACCAGCGACTACAAACCACGCCTACGCGCCCGGCTCGATGTCGAACAGCAGCTCATCGACGACGCCACCGCCCGCGGCTGGGATCGCGAGGTCGAACGACACAGCATGACCAAGCAGCGGCTTGAGAGTCTGCTCGACCACCTCGAAGGGAGCGCGTCGGGCAACGACGATGCTGCCGGTGATTTCAGATCTTCAACCGATCCCGGATGACGTCCGCGCTGAGAACTGTCGGATGATTGGCTTAGCATCGTCTTTCGTGACGTTCAGTGAGACCGAGAAAGCTCGCGCGGCGGCGTGGAAAGCACGCACCGAGACTCTGCCGCCGGCCGCAAAACAGGCGGCTCCATATATCGGCAAGGACGGCCGTCCAGGCACTGCGCAGTATGACTTCTGCCTACCGGCCGAGTTCGCCGAGTACACACTGCTGCCCGAGATCCGCTCCGACGCGCTCGAGCTCTTCGCTGAGCTTGGTATTCCATGGCACGCATCGGTGCACGGCGGGCCGAGCAACCACCTCGTCTCCTCGCAGGTTCAGTGCGTCAACGCGCTGGCCCGGATGGTCACAGATCCGTCGCGCTTGGTCGCCGCATTCGGACCCACGCTCGGGACCGCCGAGGTGCTCGAAATCGAGCCTGGCCGCCACCTCACCTTCGAATACATCGGGCCAGAAGACTTCTTCGGCGAGGCCACGCACGGAGCCCGCATCCGGGGCGCGCACTGCACCAGCGTCGACGCCGCCTTCGTGCACCGCACCGACGACGGCCTGGTCGAGCTGGTGCTCGTCGAATGGAAATACACCGAGTCCTATCGACTGCGCACGCCGGACCCGGCTAGAGATCGTGCCCGCATGGGCCGCTACGCCGATGCGGTCGCCGACCCAGATGGCCCCGTGCGCGGGGATCTGCTGGCTACAGAGTTGCTGTTCGACGAGCCCTTCTACCAACTCACTCGACAACAGCTGCTCGCTCACGCTCTCGAACGCACGGGCGCCGAGGACGCACAACGAGTCCGAGTGGTGCACGTCCTCTCGCCGGCCAATGACGCCTACCAACAGTCGTTGGCGCGCCCGGAGCATCGCGCGCTCGGCGAGACGGTCAGCGTCGCTTGGCAGCAGCTCCTTCGTGCCAAGGACCGCTTCGTGTCGATGCATCCCGACGTGTTCCTCGACCCCACCGTCACCTCGCCGGAGTACGCATCCCGCTACGGCGAACGACAGCTGCACAACGACCAGGACGTTCTCGACGAGTTCGGCGTTCCTGATCTCACCAGTCTGGAAGACGTGATCGATTTCGAAGGCGAGATCTTCACCAGCACGCACGGGCTGGAGCTGCTCGTCGGCAACGTCGGCACGGTGATCGAGTACCCATTCACCCAAGACGATCTACGAAGACTCTCCGACGAGGTCGAGACCGAATACACCGAAGCGATAGAACGCGCCGACACGGAAGAAGACTGACCGATGCCGACCCGCGCCGAAATCCTCGACCCCCAACGAAAACACCCATTCACTGTCACGGCCTCATCTGGCGACCGGCGAACGTCGGTGTCTAGCAGCGTCATCCGCTGCATCTACGACGGCCAGCGCGCCGTCGCAGTCGGCAGCGACGCCAGCTCAAAAACACAGATCGCCGCGATGCTCGACCTGCTGCACTTGCACAACGACGGCGCAGACCCAGCCACAGCGGTCGTCACCAACCGCGACGAGATCACGATCATTCTCGGCGACCACAAGGACGAGGCGGTCGACGCGCTCTGCACCCTGCGCGACACCCTGCTCGAAGGACCCGTCGTCAACATCCGCATCCACCAAGACGACGGGACACTCACACGCGTCGGACAATCGACGCTGGACCTCGCCGACGCGAAGAACCTCTACCCCGGTTGGTCCGACGACCTACGCGCCGTGGCCACGCCGCCTCCGCTGGTCGACAAGTTTGCGCGGTCTGCCGACATGCCCGAGTTCCGCGCCTACCCGATGCTCACCAGTAGCGGTTGGTGGTCGATGCGGCTCGAAGGCCTGGAAGTCGGCCGTCTACGCGACGGGCAAGGATGGCTCGACGTGGGAAAAGACGCCTCGAGCGGAGCGCAAAGCGAAGCTCGCAAGGTTTGGCAGCAAGCAACGAGCCTGCATAACCGCCATTCCGTCGACGAGAGGGATCCGGACTCCGTTTCGTCTGGCGTCGACCTCGTGCGCGCCTTCGCGGCCGCGTGGCTTACCAACAACGGCAGCACACCTGTCCGGCAGAACGAGCACGCCCTGGAGTCCCGCATCCTTCGCGGACACACCACGCTGCGCACCACTCAAGGCCTAACCCTCGAGCTCATCAGCGGCCGGCACCCCGTCGTGAACTGGGGCAGCCAGTTCCCAACGAAATGGGGACGTCAAGGCTCCGCCCGCTACCTCGACGCACTCCTACGCGACGGCACGACCCCATGGGCCATCGAAATGAAGGTCGCCGGCTCGGCCGGAGTCGGCCAGTACTACCGTCACGCCCTCGCTCAAGCCGTGCTCTACCGCGAGTTCATCAAACGAGCGACCCCGCTGCATTGGTGGTTCACCGACAAGCGACTCGAGCCCGCCGACTGCAAATCCGCCGTCGTCGTTCCCGACCTGACCGGTGCCAGCGCAGTCTGGCGTCCCGGCCTGCACAGACTCTGCCGATCGTTCGGGGTGGACCTCATCGAGGTCGATCACGCCAGCGCCACGCTCCGCTGATCATCCTGGTGGCCCAGCCAGACGCTTGACGCGGTTCGGTTGTCCACATAATCGAAGGCGACCTCATCCGCTCTCGCACTCGGGAAGGGATGCGCGTGGCGAAGGCCAAGGGGCACCTGCGCGGCAAGCAACCGAAACTCAACCCGCGGCAGGAAGCGCACCTGGTCGAGCTGCTCAACACCGGCGAGTACACCACCAGCGAGGTCGGCGACCTGTTCGGCGTCGCCCGCTCGACCGTCTACCGCGCAGTCATCCGCAGCAAGCAGACGACCGCTGGCGCAGTCGCCAGGACGAACCAGAAGCCCCGAGTCGCAACGACACCTGCCGCATGCGCGCAGAACCCTACGTTGTATTGCCCCCGGCACGGCGGGCCCAGTGACCTTCCGTCCGAGAACCGAGCCCGCCGCAGTCCACGCAAACCCCGCCCGGAACCGACACCTCAAACGCAACACTGAGCTTTGCGGCCGCCAAGCGGCGCAAGCTGCTCGGAGCTCGGCAGGTTGCGCCGCAGGCGGTTCCGCATCCGAGGCGGCCAATCCTTCAAGGCGTTGGCCAGCTGGCGTCTACACGGCGAGGAGGGCGAGGTAGGCCATCCCCATGGTGCCGCGGTACCCACCGAGGTATCCGGCTCGCTGTCGTGCGGCCCGGTCGCGGACTTCGGCGGCATCGGGTGCGTGATCGGCGAGCCAGGAGGCGAGCACCGTCCCAGCCAGGTCGGCGGACAGGAAGCGGACGAGACGCTCCGCACGCCATGACGACAGCGGCGTCATGAAGGTGAGATCTTCGAACGCTTCGCGCAACATGATGGCCATCGCCCCACCTTCGCCGCACGCGACACAGGCCGCCACTCAATTCCGGTCGCCGATCCATGAGCGAACTGCGGGGCCGTGAACTCGTACAGGTCCAGACGCCTGCCAACTACCCCGCGGCGCCGATCAACCCATGCGATAGTGGCTGCATGCGTGGAGCCACGACCGAGAAGATCCGCGCGTGGGCGATGGCCGCTCCCGGAAGTCACCGAGAAGCAGCACC
Source organism: Jatrophihabitantaceae bacterium (assembly GCA_050742975.1). Lineage (GTDB taxonomy): Bacteria > Actinomycetota > Actinomycetes > Mycobacteriales > Jatrophihabitantaceae > JBDTGE01. Next base: position 154 of record JBOGDQ010000212.1, on the reverse strand, counting down.
ATCTGTTCAAAGTGCCGGCGTGGCAGGTCTGCGGAAGGAGCTTCGTCGGGATCGGCCGCGACGAGTCCACCGCCGTGTTCCTTATCAGCGAGGAGTCTGCCAACGCGGCGGTCGCCGCCGATCCCGAGCACGCCGCTGCCGTGCGGCGCAAGGA
>JBOGDQ010000211.1:0-9636 GCA_050742975.1 Jatrophihabitantaceae bacterium | reverse complement strand
GAGTCGCGGTCGTGCCTGCGGTTGATCTTCCTGCGGCTGCCGTCAGCGGGACTACGAGGCGCAGCAAGATCGCCTGGGCGCCGTCAACTAGAACAGCTGGCTGAGGGCGTAGATCGCCAGGCCCGCGAGCGCGCCGACGACGGTGCCGTTGATCCGGATGAACTGCAGGTCGCGGCCTACCTGCAGCTCCAACCGGCGGCTGGTCTCGTCGGTGTCCCAGCGCTCGACGGTCGCCGAGATTACGCCGGCCAGGTCGTCGGCGTAATTGGTCACCACGTGCCCGACGACGCGCTGGAGCACCTCGTCGACCTTCGCGGCCACCGTCGGATCGTCACGCAGCACCTCCCCCGCGCGCGCGGTGAGCGACTCGACGGTACGGCGCAGGTCCGAGTCCGGGTCGGCCGCGCCGTCCACGACGAGCGCCTTGCCGTTCACCCAGAGCGTGGAGAGCCACTCACGCACCTTCGGGTGATCGAGCAGCTGGAGCTTGGCCTGCTCGACCTTCGCCATCTGCTCCGGATCGGTGCGCAGGCGCTGCGCCAGATCACGCAGCTTCGCGTCGTACGTGCGACGCAGTTCGTGCTCGTCCTGCACGGAGACGTCGGCGAGGAACGACTGCACGGCGGTGAAGCCCCTGGCGAAGACCTTGTCGTCGACCCACTCGGGCACCCACTCCGGCGACTCGTCGGCGAGCCGGTCGCGGAACACGCCGCGGTTCTCGTCGAGGAAGCGCATCGTCGCGCGCAACACCGACGTCAGCACGAGCTGGTGCTGCCCGGAGTCGCAGACCGCGTCCAGGAGCCGGGCGAGCAGCGGGGACGCGTCCAGCTCGCGCAGCCGCTTGTCTGCGAACGTGGCGACAGCGGTGCGCAGCTCGTCGTCGTGCAGCACCGACGCCAGCCCGCCGACCGCGTTGCTGAGCTCCTCGGCGACCTGCCGGGCGTGCGCGGGCTCGGCCAGCCAGTCACCGACCCGCTGCGGCACCCGCGCCGCGGCCACCCGCTCGCCGACCACCGCCTCGGTCAGGAAGTGCTGGCTGACGAAGCCGGCCAGCCCGGTACCGATCTGGTCCTTCTTGCGCGGGATGATCGCGGTATGCGGGATCGGCAACCGCAGCGGGTGCCGGAACAGGGCGGTGACGGCAAACCAGTCGGCCAACCCGCCGACCATGGATGCCTCGGCCGCAGCCTGCACGTACCCCCACACGCCGTGCCTGTCGGTCAGCGCCCGGCACAGCACGTAGACGATCGCCGCGACCACCAGCAGGCTGCCGGCGGTCCCCTTCATCCGCCGCAGCGCCCGCAGCCGGGCCGCGTCCGGAACCGGGATGCTCATACGCGGGCCGCGATGGCGGCGGCGAACCGGTCGGCCGCACCGCCTTCGTGGCCGAGGAATGCCGACGGCTCGGCCACCTCGAGCTCGACCAGCACCGGGCCGTCTGCACCGGGCAGCAGGTCGACTCGCGTGTAGAGCAGGTCCTGCCCGAATCGCTCGCGCAGGTAGCTGATCGCCTTCGCGCCGACGGCGAGTTCGGCGTCGGATGCGATGCGCGGCGCGATCTGCTCCTCGACGTACAGCGAGTGGCCGAACATGGGGTGCGCCGTGCCCTCGGGCAGCATCGCACCCTTGCTGACCGCGTGGCTGAACTCGCCGTCGAAGTACAGCAGCGCCGTCTCGCCCTGCGTGTCGACCTCGCGCTGGTACGGCTGGATCAGGACGGTCCGGCCCGCGGCGTGCAGCATGGCCACCTGGGCCAGGCCACCGTCCAGATCGCCGGCGGCGAAGCGTCCCGCTCCGCGCGATCCCGCGCCGACGGAGGGCTTGACGACGAACTCGACGCCCGACGGCAGCGCTGGGCTCTCCCCGGGCCGCGCGAACGCCGTCGGCACGATCGGAACCCCGGCCGCGACCAGGTCGGCCAGGTACGTCTTGTCCGAGCTCCACTCGATCACGTCCGCCGGGTTCGCCAGGCGTGGCACGGAGCGGATCCAGCGCAGGAACTGCTCGGGGCGCTCGGTGTAGTCCCAGGTCGAGCGCACCACGGTGAGCCCGGCCGCCCAGTCCACCGCCGGGTCGGTCCAGACCTGCCACCGCGACCGCACACCCGCGCGCTCGAGCGCGGCGACGAGCCGGGCGGCGTCCTCGTCGCCGTCGGGCAGCGCGGCACAGGTGGCCAGGATCGCGGTGGACATGCACCGATCCTAGGTACGGTGCTCGAACAGCACACGGAGGTGGAGCGTGACCTATGCCGGCCGGACGCCGACACGACACAGGAGGCTGTTCATCGGCATCGGGGTCGCGGTGGTTCTGGTGGCCGGCGTCGTCGTCGGCCGGACACTGCTATCCGGTGGCGACAAGCCGAAGCTGACCTACCAGGGCAGCCAGATCGAGGATCCGGTCACGGTGCTGCAGAGCGCCGAGGCGAGCGTCGCCGCGGACGTCACCGGGCGGCACGGCGCCGAGAGCACGGACTCGCGCTGCTACTTCACCCAGCCGCGCCAGGCCCGGTCCGGGCAGCGCAAGAGCGATGTCGGCGACCACCTGCTGTGCGGGCCGGTGCTGTTCGTCGACGGGGACGAGGGCAAGGCGTACCTCGCGGTTCCGCTGCGAGGCTCGGTCGCCAGGGGCACGGCCACGCTCACGCCGGCAGCGTCACTGGGCGACGCCGCCAATCTCGCCGTTCCGGGCACGGTGAAGCTCGTCCGTCCGGACGGCAAGAGTGCCCCGAAGGGGTCCGGCGGCCTGTCGGTGCCGCAGCCGCCGCCCGCAGACCGGAACGTGCTGACGACCGCCTCCCTCAGCTCGACCAGGCCGCCTCCCGCGCTCGACGGCGCCACCATGGTCGGCCGGAACGAGAGCATCACGCTCGTGTCGGCCGGAGTGGTGCCGCGATACGGGTCGGGCGACGACGCCCGGTCGACGCCCGACGGCGAGCAGTTGATCGCGTTCCGCGTGAGCGCGGCCGACGGCGACCTCGGGCGCCCGCCGGCCTCCGGCGGGCTGACGGTGTCGGTGACCGGCAGCCACGCGCGCAAGGTCCCGCAAGCGCCGGCTGGCGGCTACGTCGTCCTCGCCGTACCGGCCGCGGCCACGGCCACGCTGGACCTGGACGACGGCGGGCTCACGCAGTCGCTCTCGCTTCCCGGCGGCGTGGCCGGCGCCGGGAACATCGGCGTGTTCGCCCGCAAGCACCGGTTCGTGAACATCGGCAAGACGGTGAACGTGCCGGTGCGCCTCAGCAACGGCACCGACGCGGCGGACGTCACCTACCGCACCACGATCACCAGCGTGGCGCTGGACTTCTGGATCCCGCGCCACCCGGCCAGCCATCCGAGCAACCCCGGGAGTGCGTTCCTGTCCGTCGATCTCGCCTACACCGACCCGAGCGCTCCTGGTGACACGTTCGGCTGGGACCCGCAACTGCTGCGGCTACGCCTGCCCGACGGCACCACGATCCCGGCACGCAACATCGCGACGGCCGGCGACATCTTCGACGTCTTCCAGGTCCCGGCCGGGTTCACGCGGGGAACGCTGCAGTTCACCGGGACGGAGACGGTTCGCGGTATCACCCTGAAGCTGACCCGGCCCGTCGCGGTGGCGATCTCGATCCCGCCCGGCTGAGGTGCTGCCGATGCCAGTGGCAGGTCAGTGGATGAACGTGTCCACCGCGACGGCGACGAAGACGAAGGCGAGATAGCTGTTGGACAGGTGGAAGAACGCCATCGGCTTCGCGCCGGCGTCGGCCCTCGTCGCCGAATGCAGCCGGTGCGCCCCCGCGATCAGCACCGCGCCCGCGCACGCGGCCAGCACGCCGTAGATCCAGGACATGGCCAGCGGCCACAGCGCGAGCGAGGCGGCAACGGTCAGCCACGTGTAGACGACGATCTCGCGGGTCACACGCGTCGGCGCGGCCACGACCGGCAGCATCGGCACGCCGGCCCTGGCGTAGTCCTCGCGGTACCGGGTGGCCAGCGCCCAGGTGTGCGGCGGCGTCCAGAAGAAGACGACCGCGAACAGGGCGAACGGGGCCCAGGCCAGGCTTCCGGTGACGGCCGTCCAGCCGATCAGCACCGGCATGCATCCCGCGGCGCCGCCCCAGACGACGTTCTGGGTGGTGCGGCGCTTGAGCAGCATCGTGTAGACCAGCACGTAGAACGCGATGGCCGCGAAGGTGAGCGCGCCGGCCAGCCAGTTCGTCACCAGACCGATCGCGAGGATCGACGCGATCCCGAGCAGGATGCCGAAGATCAGCGCCCCGGTGGGTGATACCTCGTGCCTCGCGAGGGGCCGGCGTCCGGTGCGCCGCATCACCGCGTCGATGTCGCGGTCGAGGTAGCAGTTCAGCGCGTTCGCGCTGCCCGCGGCGAGCGTTCCGCCGAGCATGGTCACGACCGCGACCCAGAGCTTCGGCAGCCCGTCGGCGGCGAGCACCATCGACGGCAGGGTGGTGACGAGCAGGAGTTCGATGATGCGCGGCTTGGTGAGCGCGACGTACGCGGCGAATCTGGACCGGTGTCCGTTCGCGCGTGGGTGTCCCGAGTGCGGGAGCCGGACCGGCAGTGCAGACGGCGCGACCTCGCTGGGGCCCGACGAGGCGGGCGCGACCGGGGTCTGCGTCACGCCGTCAAGGGTAGCCGTCGCGGCGTGGGCAGCAGCAGCCAGCCTCAGCCCGTCGCGGGCCGCCTCCGCGTTCACGTGCCCTGCGCGCGATAGCCACAGGTGGCTAGGCTTTGCTGGGTAGCACGCCTGCCTTCGGCCGACCACGAGAGGACACGAGCGACCGTGACCGACAACGCTTCCGGTAGCAGCAACGGCATCGTCACGACGCACCCCAAGTGGTGGACCGATCTGGACACCAGGGCCGTCGACACCGCCCGCCTGCTCGCGGCCGACGCCGTGCAGAAGGTCGGGAACGGCCATCCCGGAACGGCGATGAGCCTGGCGCCGCTGGCCTACCTGCTCTACCAGCGGGTCATGCGCCACGATCCGACCGATCCGAACTGGATCGGCCGCGACAGGTTCATGCTCTCCAACGGGCACGCGTCGCTCACCCAGTACTGCCAGCTGTTCCTGTCCGGCTACGGCCTGGAGCTCTCTGACCTCGAGGCGCTGAGGACCTGGGGCTCGCTCACGCCCGGCCACCCGGAGCACGGCCACACCGCGGGCATTGAGGTGACGACCGGACCGCTCGGCCAGGGTGTCGGCAACGGGGTCGGCATGGCAATGGCCTCCCGCCGCGAACGCGGCCTGCTCGATCCCGACACCCCGCCGGGCGAGTCGCCGTTCGATCACTTCGTCTACGTCACCGCCGGCGACGGCTGCATGGAGGAGGGCATCTCCGGCGAGGCGTCCTCACTGGCAGGGCACCAGCAACTCGGCAACCTGATCCTGTTCTACGACGACAACCACATCTCGATCGAGGACAACACCGCGATCGCGTTCAGCGAGGATGTGTGCAAGCGGTACGAGGCCTACGGCTGGCACGTGCAGCGCGTCGACTCCGGCGAGGACGTGGTCGCGCTGGACAAGGCGATCGCCAAGGCGAAGAAGGTCACCGACAAGCCGTCCTTCATCGCGATCCGCACCATCATCGGCTGGCCCGCACCGAACCTGCAGAACACCGGCAAGGCGCACGGTGCGGCGCTGGGCGAGGACGAGATCCGCAAGACCAAGAAGATCCTCGGCTTCGACCCGGACGTGCACTTCGCCGTCAGCGGCGAGGTGCTCGCGCACGCCCGGGAGGTCGTCGACCGGGGCAGGAAGGCGCACGCCGAGTGGCAGGAGGGCTTCGACGCCTGGGCCGCGGCCAACGCGGACCGAGCCGCGCTGCTCCAGCGGATGATCCGGCGCGAACTGCCGGCGGGGTGGGCCGACTCCCTGCTCAGCTTCCCGGCCGAGAAGAGTGGGGGCACCCCCACCAATGAAGGCGTAGCCGGTGGGGGAGGCAAGCCGAACGCGATCTCCACCCGCGCGGCCTCGGGCAAGGTCCTGACCGCGCTCGCCGACGTGCTGCCCGAGCTGTGGGGCGGTTCGGCCGACCTGGCCGAGAGCAACAACACGACGATGGAGGGCGAACCGAGCTTCACGCCGGCCGAGTTCCAGACCAAGATGTGGCCGGGCGGCCCGTACGGGCGCACGCTGCACTTCGGGATCCGGGAGCACGCGATGGGTTCGATCCTGAACGGCATCACGCTGCACGGCGGCACCCGGGTCTACGGCGGCACGTTCCTCGTCTTCAGCGACTACATGCGCCCAGCCGTCCGGCTGGCCGCGCTGATGCAGCTGCCGACGATCTACGTCTGGACGCACGACTCGATCGGGCTCGGCGGCGACGGACCCACCCACCAGCCGATCGAGCACCTCGCGGCGCTGCGCGCGATCCCCGGCCTGGACGTGGTGCGCCCGGCCGACGCGAACGAGACCGCGGTCGCGTGGAAGGTGACGCTGGAGCACACCGACCGGCCGATCGCGCTCGCCCTGTCACGGCAGAACCTTCCGGTCATCGACGCGGCCAAGGTCGCGGACGTGAGCAAGGGCGCGTACGTCCTGGAGGAGGCGTCGGCCGGGCTGCCCGACGTCATCATCATCGCCACCGGCTCGGAGGTCGAACTCGCGCTCGACGCACGCACTCGGCTCGAGGCCGAGGGGCACCGCACGCGGGTGGTGTCCATGCCGTGCCAGGAGTGGTTCAACGCGCAGCCGCCGGCGTACCGCCAGCAGGTCTTGCCACCGGACATCCGGGCCCGGGTCAGCGTCGAGGCCGGCATCAAGCAGGGCTGGCGCGAGTTCGTCGGCGACGCGGGCGAGATCGTCAGCATCGAGCACTTCGGCGCCAGCGCCGAGGGGTCCGTGCTGTTCGAGCAGTTCGGCTTCACGACCGACCACGTCGTAGCCGCGGCGCACTCGGCGCTGGAACGGGCCGGCCAGATCCGCGGCGCCACCACCGGCAACTAGAAGCAATCTGAGGAGATCGACATGACCGACGCACTCGCCGACCTGTCCGCGCAGGACGTCTCCATCTGGCTCGACGACATCAGCCGGGACCGCCTGCGTACCGGCAACCTGCAGGACCTCGTCGACACCAAGCACGTCGTCGGCGTCACCAGCAATCCGACGATCTTTCAGAAGGCACTGGAGAAGGGCACCGCGTACGACGACCAGGTGCGCGACCTCAAGACCCGCCAGGTCGCCATCGACGGGGTCATCCGGTATCTGATGGCCTTCGACATCCGCTGGGCCTGCGACGTCCTGCGCCCGGTGTTCGACCGCACCGGCGGCAAGGACGGCCGCGTCTCGATCGAGGTCGACCCGCGGCTGGCCGCGAACACCGAGCGCACGACCGCGGAGGCCAAGGGCCTGTGGTGGCTGGTCGACCGGCCGAACGTGATGGTCAAGATTCCGGCCACCAAGGACGGACTGCCGTCGATCACCGCGGCGACGGCGGCCGGCATCAACGTGAACGTCACGCTGATCTTCGGCCTGGACCGGTACGACGCGGTGCACGACGCCTACCTGACCGGCCTCGAGCAGGCCAAGCAGGCGGGCATCGACCTGTCGACGATCCACTCGGTCGCGTCCTTCTTCGTGTCCCGCGTGGACACCGAGATCGACAAGCGGCTGGACAAGCTCGGCTCGGACGAGGCCAAGGCCGTGCGTGGCAAGGCCGGCATCGCGAACGCCCGGCTGGCGTACGAGCGGTTCGAGAAGGTCGTCGCCTCCGAGCGCTGGCAGGCCCTCGAAGCGGTCGGCGCGCACGTGCAGCGCCCGCTCTGGGCCTCGACCGGCGTCAAGGACCCGGCCTACGACGACACCATGTACGTCGCCCAGCTTGTCGCGCCGAACACCGTGAACACGATGCCTGAGGCAACCCTCGACGCGGTGGCCGACCACGGCACGATCACGGGCAACACGATCGAGGGCACGTACGACCAGGCCCGCAAGGTGCTCGCCGACCTCGAGGCACTCGGCATCGGCTACGACGACGTCATCGAACTGCTCGAGGCCGAGGGTGTGCAGAAGTTCGAGGACTCCTACGCCCAGCTCTCCGAGAGCGTGCAGGGACAGCTCGACGCAGCGGGCTCATGACCGAAACCACCCAGGAGCAGCCGGCGCGCAACCCGGCGGCCACCCCGCCGCTCGCAGCGCCGGCCGGCACGCCGCCCGCCGTCGTGGGCAACCCCCTGCGTGACCCGCGTGATCGGCGGCTGCCGCGCGTGCCCGAGCCGTGCGCGCTCGTCGTCTTCGGCGTCACCGGCGACCTGGCCCGCAAGAAGCTGCTGCCCGCTGTGTACGACCTGGCGCACCGCGGGCTCCTGCCGCCGGACTTCGTATTGCTCGGCTTCGCCCGCCGGGACTGGGGCGACGGCGACTTCGAGTCACTGGCGAAGGTCGCCGCGAAGGAACACGCGCGTACGCCGTGGGACGACGACGTCTGGGAACGGCTCTCCAGCAACGTCATGTTCGTCCCCGGCTCGTTCGACGACGCCGAGGCGTTCGACACGCTCACCACGACGCTCAAGGACCTGTGCGAGTCGCACGGCATCAAGGGCAACGCAGCGTTCTACCTGTCCATCCCGCCGGCGCTGTTCCCGACGGTGCTGGAGCAGATGGAGCGCACCGGGATGGCGGACAATGTCAGGGCCGGAGGGTGGCGCCGCGTTGTCGTCGAGAAGCCGTTCGGGCACGACCTGGCCAGCGCACTCGAGCTGAACCGGCTCGTCGACGACGTGTTCGGTGCGCAGGACGTGTTCCGCATCGACCACTACCTCGGCAAGGAGACCGTCCAGAACCTGATGGCGCTGCGGTTCGCCAACCAGCTGTTCGAGCCGGTCTGGAACGCCAACTTCGTCGACTCGGTACAGATCACGATGGCCGAGGACGTCGGTATCGCCGGTCGTGCCGCCTTCTACGACGCCACCGGGGCCGCGCGCGACGTGCTGCAGAACCACCTGCTGCAACTGCTCGCGCTCACCGCGATGGAGGAGCCGGTCGAGTTCACCGCCGAGGCGATCCAGGTCGAGAAGCTGAAGGTGCTGCGGGCGATCACGCTGCCCGCCGACCTGGGCGCGTACGCCGTCCGCGGGCAGTACGACCAGGGCTGGCAGGCGGGCGAGCGGGTCGTCGCCTACACCGGCGAGAAGGACATCCCGTCCGACTCGACCACGGAGAGCTTCGCCGCGGTGCAGCTGGGCATCGATACCAGGCGCTGGGCCGGCGTGCCGTTCTACCTGCGCACCGGCAAGCGGCTGGCGCGCAAGGTCACGGAGATCGCGGTCACGCTGCGGCCCGTCCCCCACCTCGCCTTCGAGCAGGACGGCTCGCTCGGCGTGCGGCCCAACCAGCTGGTCGTCACGATCCAGCCCAACGAGGGTGTCTCGCTCTCGCTCGGGGCGAAGATCCCGGGGACGCGGATGCGGATCCGCCCCGTGAACATGGAGTTCCTCTACGACACAGCCTTCCTGTCGCAGTCGCCCGAGGCCTATGAGCGGCTGATCCTCGACGCCATGCGCGGCGAGGCGACGCTGTTCACGCGCAACGACGAGGTCGAGGCGCAGTGGCGCATCTGCGACCCGATCCTGCAGGCCTGGGCCCCCATGCCAGGTCCCCTGCCCCGCTATGAGGCGGGCTCGCAGGGGC
>JBOGDQ010000210.1:0-17231 GCA_050742975.1 Jatrophihabitantaceae bacterium | reverse complement strand
GTGTGATCGACCGTCCAGGTGTACTGCGCCGGCGTGGGATCGGCCTGCTTGCTGACGGTCGCCGCGACGGTGAACGAGTGGCTGCCCTCGCTCAGACCGGTATAGGTGATCGGGCTGGTGCACGAGGTCGCGCTGCCGGCGTCGAGACGGCAGCTGAACGTGGCCGGGCTACCGCTGGCGTGGAAGGCGAAGGTCGCCGTCGTGCTGGTCGTACCGGCGGGCGGCGTGCTGTCGAGGTAGGTGTCCGGCGGCACCTTGAACGTGTAGGTGCGGATGTCGAAGGTGTGGCCGAGCGAGTCGGTGGGGGTCACGGTGACCGAGGTTCCGGAGACGGTGACCTTCAGGTAGTGGTAGACGGCCGATGCGGCACTCGGCGCTCGGGCGCTGCCGCACGTCGAGCCGGTGCCCGAGGTCGGCGACCACCCGATCGCGTACGCGTCATAGGTGTTGCACGTGCCCATCGGCTCCAGCGTCGCGCCACCACCGCCGGTGACGTAGGTGATCGGCATGCCGGAGGCGCTCGCAGTGGTCCGCTCGTAGATGTGCGCGTGCCCGTTGAACGCGATCTGCACGCCGTGCGAGCCGAGCAGTCCCTCGAGGTTCGCCGCTCCCTGCAGGTAGGGATCCGACGGCTGGGTGTTGTTGTCCGAGTACATCGGGTAGTGCGAGAACGCGAACTTCAGTTGCGAGGGGTGGCTCTGCAGATCGGCGAGCAGCCAGGTGTACTCGGGCGTCCCGGGCGCGAAGTGGGCGAGCGCGTCATCGGCGTAGGGGCTCGCAGTTCCACCGTTGGTGTCGCCCCATGCCGAGTCGAGGACGTAGAACCGGGCGTTCCCCGCGTTGAACGCGTACCACTCGCTGCCGTAGTTGGCCGAGGTGCTCCCGTTCACGCAGCAGTAGACGTCGTTCTGATAGCGGCCACCTGAACTCGAGACCGCAGTCGCCTGCGTCCAGGTGGTGATGTCGGCATGGGTGACACCGCTCAGCCCGTGGTTGCCGACCGAGGTGAAGATCGGGATCGATGCACCCGGGACGGTCCAGAACCCGGGCCCGAAGACCGCGCTGGTGTCCGCGGCCTTCTGCTGCAGGTCGCCGTAGTTGATCTGGCTGCCGTTCGAGTAGCCGTTGTCACCGACGGTCACGAGGAACCGGGCGCCGCTGGACGCGATCTGCGACATCAGGTTCGCCTGGTCGACGTTGTTGCCGTTGACGTCGACCAGGCCCCAGTCACCGAGCACGTCGAACGTGAACGGCGAGGTCGAGCCGACCGGGACCTGGCTGGTGAACCGCGGGCTGGGGTTGCCCGCGAGCAGATCGGTGCTGCCGAGGTACACGCGATAGCAGTAGGTCCCGGCGGCGGGCAGCGTCACCTGCGCGGTCCACTGGTACTCGCTGACGGTTCCGACCACGACCGTGATCCGTCCGGCCGTCACCGTGCTCGACGGCGTGCAGTTGCCGGAGCCGTCGACGGCGCCGAACTGGATGCTGCCCGTCGTGGCCGACTGGTCGGTGGCGAAGTTGATCGCGACGTGCAGCGAGACCAGATCGGTCAGGTAGGGCGCCCTGGTCAGGTGCGGGTCGTACGCGGCCGTCACCAGGACGGCCGAGGCACCCGACAGCGCAGACGCGTTGCCCGCACCGTCCGTCGCGAGGACCGCATAGCGATACGTCGAGCCGGTGGTGACCGTCGAATCGGTGTACGACGTGACCGCGCCGACCGACACCAGCCGGGTCCCGTCGCGGTAGACGTCGTAGCCGGTGACGCCGACCGCGTCGCTGCTCGCCGTCCACGTCACCGTGACCGACGCCGAGCCGCTCGCGGCTGCACTCACCCCGGCCGGCACCGTCGGTGCGACCGTGTCGGCCGTCCAGCTCGCGGTCGCCGGCGTCGCGTCGGTGACACCACTCGCCGTCGCCGCGACCGAGAAGGTGTGGGGCCCTTGCGCCAGGCCCGAGTAGGAACGCGGGCTGGTACAGGAAGCCGCCCTCGCCCCGTCGATGCGGCAGGCGAAGCTGGCACCGGAGATCGTGGAGTGGAAGGAGAAGGCAGCGCTGGTCGACTTGGCGAGAGCTGCCGGCTGGCTGTCGATCACGGTGTCCGGCGCGGGCTGGCTCAGCGGCGTGCTGACCGAGACCGGGGTGCTTGGCTGCGAGGAGTTGCCCGCGCCGTCGAGCGCGCGGACCGCGTAGCTGTGCGTACTTCCGGCAGCCACGGACGCGTCGCTGTACGTGGAGACCGCGCCGATCGTCGCGAGCACGCTGCCGTCGCGGAGGATCTGGTTGGCCGTCACGCCGGTTCCGTCCGTGCCGGGTGTCCACGCCAGGGCGACGGCCGTCGGGCTGGTCGCGCTACCCGTCAGCGCCGACGGCGGCGTCGGTGGCGACTGATCGATCGTCCACGACTGGCTTGCCGGCGAGGGGTCAGTGATGCCGTTGGCCGTCGCGGCGACGGTGAAGGTGTGCGTGCCGACGGGCAGGGCCGAGTACGTGGAAGGGCTGGTACAGGCCGTGGGTTTCGCGGCGTCCAGCGAGCAGGCGAAGCTGCTCCCCCCGACCGACGAGCTGAACCGGAACTGCGCACCGGAAGCACTGGTCACCGCGGCAGGCCCGCTCGTGATCGCGGTGTTGGGTGCGGGCTTCGCGGTAGCCGGCGTGGACAGCGCGAGCACCGTCGCGCCGGCCACGAGCGGGACCAGCCAGCGCGCAAACGCGCTGCCGCCCCGGATCCGGGTGCCCGTCATGACGTCAGGGAGAGTCGATGGACAGAGTGGAGCGCACCGGCCGGGTTCGGGTCCCACGCCGGGTCGCACGCGCGCCGGGCACGCCGGCTCCTGCCAACTGTGGGATGTGATCAGCCCAGGTGAAGTCGGGCGTCGCGAGGCGCCGCGCCCGGATGCCCGTCATCGCCTCGCCCAGGATCGAGCGCTCGCGCGCGCGCAGCTCCTCGTACGCGCTTCCCCCGACGACGAGGGCGGGAGCGAAGTAGCGGAACGGGGGGAAGCCGTACGCGTCGTCGGTGTTGGCGATCAGCTCGTCCAGCAGCCCGGCCCGGTCTATCTCGGTGATCCGGAACTCGTCACGCTCGATGATGAACAGCTCCTCGATCTTGACGGCCCGGGTGCGCTCGCACGGCACGAGCCGTTCCACCGCGTACTTCGGCGGCGGCACGACGAGTTGCGTGATCGCGTTGAGGCTCATGATCGGCAGATTCATCTCGCCCAGTCGGGTGCCGATCCCGCGGCCCTCCTTCGAGTGCAGCCGGCTCTGGATCCGCAGCCGCCGCCACTCCTTCCGCGACAGGTCACCCGCCTGCACCGCTCGCAGCGTGTGCTGGCTGATGGTCAGCGGCTTCGGGTAGCACAGGGCGTTGCCACGCGAATCCAGGATCGTCATGTCGTCGGAGAGGAACCGGCTCGGGTTCTCGCGCAGCAGGCGCAGCACCGTGCCGGTCTTCCCCGTATCGGTGAGTGCCGACATCAGCACGCCGCGCCCGTGCAGTTCCAGGCAGGCCGAGTGGAGCAACATGTAGCCGCGCGACACGAGAACGAACCGCAGCAGCGCCTCGACGACATTGGTGTAGAGGACATGTGGCGAGCGGACCAGCATCGGCCCGATCATCACCTGGACGTTGTCTGTCATGTCCACGTGGAAGTCCGAGCCGAACCGGCCGAGATGCTCCTCGTAGGACACCGCGGGCGAGAGCGCGTACTGCGTGACGCGCGGCCGCGGACGAAGCCGGTTGCCCACGAAGTGGCCGGGACGGATCTCGATGTCGAGCGGCCCCACGAACTCGCTTCTGAAGTAGTCCAGTTCCTTCAGCCGTACCGCCGACCCGATCGTGAGGATGCCGTGGATGTCGTAGCGCCACGGCATCGCGGAGCTACGGCGGTGCACCACGCCCCGACCGCTCCCCCGCAGGTCGACGACGAGGTCGACGGGTCCGAACCGAACCCTCTCGCCGTCGGGCTTGACCTCGTGCGGCAGATCGCGGATCGGCTCCGATGTGCTCGGATCTACGGTCGTTGTCATTGGGTTCCTCCGGGCGAACAGATAGCGGTCGGACACCACGAAGCGGACGGCGAACGCGGCCGCAATTGTCAATGCGTTTGCGGGCAGGTAATCCATGCCGACCTGATGGACGAGCACGGACAGCAGCGGGAGGCGGCCGAGCAGGGCAACGTTGTTGACGGTCCAGAAGCCGAGGTAGCGCACGCCAGCGCTCCTCCGCTTCGGGCCGCGGAACACCAACCGATCGCTGAGCAGGAAGTTCCACAGGGTGGACGCCTGCGTGGCTACCGTCGCGGCCAGCAGGAGGGGCGAGTGCAGCCAGGTGATGAGGGCCGCCAGTGCCAGGCTGTTCACCGCGACGCCCGACAGACCGACGGCCAGGAAGCCGAACAGGGCCGAACCCCGGGCGCCCAGCAGCGTGGCAACGCGCAGGCCCAGCAGCCGGCGCAGGAAGAGCACGCCTTCACGCCACGATGCCTTGCTCTGCCCGCCGTGCCGCTCGCCGAAGATGAACGGGTGTTCGCAGATCCGCAGCTGCGGCGAGCGAGCGAGGATCTCCAGCAGGATCTTGAAGCCGTCCGGGCGCAGCAGATCGAGCTCCAACCTTGCCGGACGGACGGCGAAGAATCCGCTCATCGGGTCGGTGCACGCGCCGAGCCGGCGAGGGAACGCTGCCTTGGCCAGCCGGGTCGCGCCGCCGGAGACTGCCGATCGCAGCGCGGATCCGAGCCCGGCCGCGCTACCGACGTCGACGTATCGGCTCGCGACGACGACGTCCGCACCGGCACTCCTACCGGCTGCGACGAGAGCGGGCACGATCTCGGGCGGGTGCTGCAGGTCGCCGTCCATGACCACGGCCCACTCGCCGGTGCACGCGCGCAGCCCGACGACGACTGCCGAGCCCAGCCCACCCGACCGATCGTCCGGATCACGGTGCACCAGCCGGATCGGTCGCGCCGACGCGGCGGCCAACTCCTGGATGCGGGCCGGCGTTTCGTCGTCGCTGTCATCGACGAACAGGATCTCCGCCGCCGTCTCGCCGAGTGCGAGGTCCAGCCGCCGCACCAGAACGGCGACGTTGTCGACCTCGTTGCGCGTCGGCACGATGACGCTGATTGTCGGTGCACCTACCAACGGCGCACCAGCGTGACTGACTGGCACGGCCCACCCCCCAGATACCGGCCCGGCTCAGCCCTGCGTGATCACGTGCCACTCTGCGAGGCTCGACTCCGGCGTGCTCTCACAATTGCCGGGTCAGCCCGCGAAGAACTCCCTCATTCGACGTAACGTGCGTACGTCATTCGCAGGACTCGGCCGGCGTTGCGGGAAGTCGTTCAGTCGATGGCGTCGCCGCGCCGGTTCTCGCCGGCCGACAGCGCATCACCGCCGGGAGCGGCGGTGACCACGGTGATGCCGGCGGCACTGAGCAACCTGGTGGCGCGCTCGCCCACATCGTCGCAGCACGCTGAGCCACAGTTCGGGCAATCGAACTCGACGCGATTGCCGTCGTCCGCTCCGCGGAGCCCGACAACGAGCCTGGCTGCGCCGATCGGCACCTCGACGGTGCCGCACGAGGGGCACGCGGTGCGGACATCAGTGCTCACGCTTCGAGTGTGGCACGCACTCACACCGACGCAAGGGGCTGTCAGCGCGCGTGCACCACGCGATTGTGGACGGCGACCGCTTCCAGCGCGGAGTGGACCTCTAGCTTGCTGATGATGTTCTGGACGTGGCTGCGAACGGTGTTCACCGAGAGGTGCAACTGAACCGCTATCGCGCTTCGGCTCAGCCCATCGGCCAGGCAGATGAGGACCTGCCGCTCGCGCAGGCTCAACGCCTCCAGAGGGTCAGCCTGCGCCTCCGGGGTCGATCCCGCCAGGGCGTCGAGCAGCGGACCCAGAACGCTCGGTGGGAACCACGTCTGCCCACGGGACGCACCACGGATGGCCCGGACCAGCCGGCGGGTGTCCACCGATTTCGGCAGCCACGTTCGTACACCGGCTCGGACCGCATCCAGCGTGGCCTGAGGTGATTCGACCGCGGTCAGCACAACCATTCGCGTTGCCGGCGACAGGTGGCGTGCCCGGCCGACCAGTTCGAGGCCGTCGTCATCGCCTAGCCGCAGGTCGATCAACGCGATATCCGGCTGCGACGTGGCGAGCCGGGACGTGGCCTCCTCGAGGTCGTGCGCGACCGTCACCGGTTGCAGGTCGACCTCGAAGGCGAGGCGCGCCTTCACCGCGTCGGCGAACAGCACGTGATCGTCGACCACCAGTACCGAGATCGGCGGCACCACGTCACGATGCGCTCAACTGCCAGCCGATGCATAGCCGCGGCACGCTTGCGGCACAGGATGTACGAAAGCGAACTCGCTCGTCTCCTTGAGGTTCGAGCCTCTGACCCACCGGACGAAGCCTTCCATAGAAGGGAAATCTGGATGATTCCATTCACGACAATTTCGGCAGGTCGTACGAGCCGAGTCACGCAGCGCTTCGATGATGTCAGTACCGACCCGTCCAATCCATGAACAACGCAGGTCGTGACGGGCAACGGCAGACGTAGGCTTTGTGACCTCGGGGGAACGGTGGCGGACGAATGTCAGCTTCAGCTACCACATTGAGCATGGCGCAGGATGTCAGCAGTCGCATCGAGCACGACGTCCGGCACGAACTGGGAACGATCAGGATCCTCGCGGACGTCCTGAGCGAATCGGCCGACGTGGGTTCGGTGAGCCGCATCCGCGTCAGGCAGCTCGTGGCCGAGGTGAGTTGGCTCGAGCTGCTGGTCCGCCTGCGTCACGAGCAATCGGCAGGTAACGGCACACCCACCGGGGAGTGCCGCCCGCTGCGTCTGGACCGGATGCTCGATGAGGTGCTGCGCACGGCCCGCATCAGCGCCAGCACCCGGATCCGCACGGCCTCCGACCCTGCTGTCGTGCGCGCGGACCGCCTCGCTCTCGGACGGGCGCTGCGCAACCTGGTTTGGAACGCGCTGGACGCGGCCGGCCCGGCCGGTGAGGTCGAGGTCGACCTGCGAACCGTCGGCAGCCAGGTCATCGTGCGGATCGAGGACGACGGCCCGGGATTCGACCCGGACCGCGTGGACGAGGCCGGATTGGGCCTTCGCACCGTCTACGAGTTCGCCGCGACCGCCGGCGGTGACGTGCGCGTCGCGCGCGGTGCGAACGGCACCGGCTGCCGGATCACGCTCACCCTGCCCCTGGACCAGGCGCACAGTGGTGGTGGGTCATGCGCATCGTGATCTGCGCTCGGCCGCGCCTGTTCGCCGAATCCCTCGCGTGGTGCCTGCGCCAGCAGGGCGACACGGTGCTCGGCGTCGTATCGCACCTGCCCGCTGCGCGCGAGAGCGTCACGCGGTACCGCCCCGACGTGCTGCTGACCGACCAGGTTCCCCAGTGGGGCGAGGACGTAGCCGTCATGATGTTGCCTGCGGACGCCGTCCGATCGCCGGCCGATGACCGGACCACGCCGTCCGGCACGGTGCTGGCGTCGTCGACCACGCTGGCGCAGATCGTGGCGCAGCTGCGACGCGTGGAGGTCGGCCGGGCCCGCCGCACTCGGGCACCATTGCGAGCCGCGCCGCCGGGGCGGACGTGGGCTCCCAGCAGCAGCCGGCACCTCGCCGGATTCCTCACCGGCCGAGAACGCGAGGTGCTCGGCGAACTGGTCCTGGGAAGCGACACCGCGACGGTCGCGCGACGGTTGCGGATCTGCCGGACGACGGCCCGCGATCACGTGCAGAGCGCGCTGACCAAGATGGGTGCGCACACCCGGATCGAGCTCGTGTCGATGGCGGTGCGCGATGGGCTCGTCGACCCCGCGACCGGCGCCTGGCTGGATGCCACCGGGTAGTTCGCGGTCGCGTCTCGGTCAAGGCTCGGTCAAGGCTCGGTCAGGGCTCGCTCAGCCGGCGAGCGGTAGTCCCCCGGCGATCTCGTCGACGATGTGCGCCAACGACACGTCCAGATCGGTGACGCCGCCGGCACTGTGCGTCGCGAGCGCCACGTCCACCCACCGCCACCGCAGCGCGAGGTCGGGGTGGTGGTCGATCTCCTCGCAGCGCGGCGCGATCCGGTTCACGAACTCGACGGCTGTCGGGAAGTCTGCGAACTCGATCGAGCGGGACAGCTTCTCGGGGGTGCCGGACCAGTCCGGATGCAGGGCGGCCAGGGCCGCGTCGACGGCGTCCTGGTTGAGCAGATCCTGCGACATGGCGACCTCCGGTTCGTACGTCTACGCCCACGGTAGCGGGCTGCCGTATAGCCTCAGCTCTCGTGACGAACCGGCTGGTGTGGATCGACTGCGAGATGACCGGACTCGACCTGGCGCGCGACGCCCTGATCGAGGTGGCGGTACTGGTGACCGACGAGAACCTGCAGGTCCTCGACGACGGCCTGGACATCGTCATCGACGTGGCCGACGACGTGCTGGAGACCATGGTGCCGTTCGTGCGTGACATGCACGCGGCGTCCGGGCTGACCGAGCTGGTGCGCGCGTCGACCGTCACGCTGGGCGAGGCCGAGAAGCAGGTTCTGGAGTACATCAAGAAGCACATTCCCGAGCAGAACATCGCTCCCCTGTGCGGCAACTCGATCGCCACCGACCGCGGCTTCCTGAATCGCGACATGCCCTCGCTCGACGAGCACCTGCACTACCGGATGATCGACGTCTCGTCCATCAAGGAGCTCGCCAAGCGGTGGTTCCCGCGGGTGTACCAGTCCCAGCCCGGCAAGGGGCTCGAGCATCGCGCGCTGGCCGACATCCGCGAGAGCGTCCAGGAGCTGGACTACTACCGTCGGACGCTGTTCGTGGCCCAGCCCGGGCCGTCGCTGGACGAGGCGCGCGCCGCCGCCGAGGCGGTTCTGGGTACCGGCCAGGGCCAGGTAGACTGATCCGGCCTCGGCGTCCCCGGTCGCCGGCATGGTGGGTGTAGCTCAGCTGGTAGAGCGCCGCGTTGTGGTCGCGGATGTCGCGGGTTCGAGTCCCGTCACTCACCCCAACCTGAACCGATGTACGAACCGAGCGCCCCGCAATTCAAGACTGCAGCCAACCTCTCGCCAGGCGTATTGACCTGATAGCACCCGATAGCACGTAGTGCTACCGTTGCGAACATGAGCATTCAGCCCGAGATCAGCCAGCGTGATCTGCGCATGCGGTCGAAGGAGATCATGGACGCCGTCGAGCATGGCCGATCCTTCACCGTCACGCGCGACGGCCATGGCATCGGCGAACTCGTCCCGCTGCGTCGCCGACCCCGGTTCGTCGGCCGCGACACGTTCGCGGAGCGTTCACGCTCAGCACCCACGATCGATCTGGGCGCGCTCCGGAAGGACCAACAGGCCGTGTACGACGACGGCCTGAGCGATCCGTATGACCACTGAACATGAGCGTGGTCTTCTGGATACGAATATCCTCATCCTGCGCCGCTGGATCGATCCCGCCGACCTCCCTCATGCCGTCGCGATCAGCGCCGTGACCTTGGCCGAACTCTCGGCAGGTGTCCATCTCGTGCACGGCAACGACCGGAACGCTCGGGCCGAGCGAGCTCGTCGTACCGATATCCTCCAGCGCGCAGAGAACGAGTTCGACCCGATCCCGTTCGAAGCGGACGCGGCTCGGATCTTCGGCCGAATCAGCGCGGCTGTGGTGAGCGCCGGTCGTACTCGTCGGCAGCGGATTGCCGATCTGATGATCGCCTCCATAGCCGCCGCCGAGGAACTGCCGCTGTATACCACGAACCCTGACGACTTCACGGGTCTGGCGGGCATCGTAGAGATCGTGCAGATTCGACGCCCCGAAGCAAACAGGTGAGCGAGGCGTAACCGGCGACTGTGTTCCATCGGCGCTGCTCCCGCGGTTCTCCCACCCCGCTCAGGGCAGGCTCGGGCGCCACGGTCGACATGCTAAGTTTGGTTCCGGCCCACTTCGGTGGGCCGGTGGTGTGCAGAGTGATCTGCAGCGCGCCATTAGCTCAATTGGCAGAGCAGCTGACTCTTAATCAGCGGGTTCGGGGTTCGAGTCCCTGATGGCGCACCAACCCCGTAATGCCGGGCCTTCGATGCCGTTGGCCGATGCTCTTGACGTCGTGAACGGTTACACGCGGTTGCGATCGCCCGCGCCGTAATCATGAATCGGCGTTACACCGATGGTCGTTATGGGTCGTCGGCCAGCGCGGAAGCAACAGGCGCGCGCAATATTCGGATGCCCGACGCGGTTTTGGATGCCTTGACGACGAGTCCCCGTCCCTTAACGCGTACCACCGTTCGCTTGATCCGGACGGTGCGCCGGTCCAGATCGATAGCTTCCCATCGCACACCGAGAGCTTCGCCGAGTCGCGCGCCCGTCCCGAGTAAGAGCGAACGAGGTCAGGCCGGTCCCAAGCTCGCGCGTGTTCGTCCGCATCGAGCAACGTGAGCCACTGCGCGCACTCGGCGATAATGAGCGCCCGTGGCTGCGTGCTGTGTCCCTCCAGTCGCCCAACGTCGCGGACCGGATTGCTCCGGCCGGTCGACGTCGTCGCGTGCGAATCCGACGAATGCCGGGTTCACTTGCTCGTGGTCCAGCCATGGTGCGATTCCCGCGGACACCCTTGGCGCCAGCCCGAGCATGTCATCGCGGTCACCCGCTGCGTACCGTCGGATGACGAAGTTCATGCATGGCAGGTTGCCATACCGTCACCTTGCGCCAGACAACCAAGCATCTCGGACGCCGCACACGTGGCGCAGGCCGATCGGCAAAATGGGGCATTCGACGCCGCGTTCGCGCGACCGGGCATGCGGACCCACCAGGGGCACTTGGCAGGACATCCCCGGCCCGTATACGGGCGGCCCAGGGCTCAGCGCCTGTGTCGTGGCGCGGTGAGCACGATCGGACCGTCGTTGGTGACGGCGATGGTGTGCTCGAAGTGGGCACCGCGGGAGCCGTCGGAGCTGCGCAGGGTCCAGCCGTCTTCGTCTATGCAGTAGCTGTTATTGCCGCCGGCCATGAACCACGGCTCGATCGCGATGGTGAGTCCCGCACGCAGCATCAGGCCGCGACCTGGCCGGCCGTCGTTGGGTACGCGCGGGTTTTCGTGCATCGTGCGTCCAACCCCGTGGCCGCCGAAGTCGGTGTGCAGTCCATAGCCTGCCGCTCGCGCGATGTGCCCGATCGCGGCCGACACATCGCCTAGCTTCGCGCCGACGTGCGCGGCGTCGATGCCAGCCCGCAGGGCGTGTGCGGTGTGCGCCAGCAGCCGCTCGTCGTTGTCGGATGCCCGCCCGACGCAGAACGAGATTGCGGCGTCTCCGGTCCACCCGTCCAACGTTGCGCCGCAGTCGACGCTCAGGAGGTCGCGATCTCGCAGTTGGTAGCCGGTGGGGATCCCGTGCAGAACGGCGTCGTTGACGGACAGGCACACCACCCCGGGGTAGGGCGCGCACGTGAAGCCAGGCTGGTAGTCCAGGAACGGGGACGTAGCGCCGACCGACGAGATCACCGCGCGCGCCACCTGATCGAGTTCGGTGAGCCGCACACCCACGGCGGCCTCAGCGCGAACGGCAGCCAGGGCGTCCGCGACCACCGCTCCGGCGGCACGCATGGCGTCGATCTCACCGGGCGTCTTCAGTTCGATCATCTCGAAACCCTCCAACAGCATGCGGGATTGTTATCCCGGTATTACTATCACGGTCATGGTTCGACCCATGCTGACCCCTGAGGAACGCGAACGCGGCCGTCGACTGGGTGCGGCGCTTCGCGGGGCGCGCGGGTCCCGCAGCATGGTCGAGGTTGCCGCTGCCGCCGGTCTGCCAGCCGAAACTTTGCGCAAGATCGAAGCGGGGCGTGTGCCCACCCCGGCGTTCTTCACCGTTGTCGCTCTCGCCACCGCGCTGGACCTGCGCCTCGAAAACCTCGTGTCCGACATCCAGCCGAGCGACGAACAACCAGCGGCAGCGACCGCTTGACTCGATACCAGCCAGAACCGCTGGCGACACTCAGCCGGTACAGCATCAACTGACAACGGACTGCCCGCTGGCGGATCCCATGCAGCACAGCCGGCGAGGGCGGGTCCGGGGCGGCGGTGAACGCTGTCGCGGGGTCCTGGGTGGTCGTCTTCGGACAGGCTGCGGTCAGCGACATCGCGGGCTAGCATCGCCTCGTCCGATGTCTTGGTCGTCCGGGCAGCTGTCCAGTCCGACCTGTCATGACATGCCGTGCTTGTCGCCAGGGCTCGATGGAAGCGGGGCCGAGGGTGCGTCTGAGCGCTGTGCGCAAGCATGGGCCGTTGCAGCGTGCGGCAACGCTCGCGAACTCAGTTGTCGCCGGCGCGCGACCGGTCCGTCCTCAGGCATCCGAGCAGTTCCTGAAGCTGGCGCATGAGCTGCCCGGTCTGGTCGAGGCCGAATGTGTCGGCGATGAGGTTCTGGTGTTCGAGGGCCTGGGCGTCCAGGCGCCGCAGCAGTGCTCGACCGCGGGCAGCCGCGTATACGGCGATCCGTCGTCGGTCGTCGGTGCTCTGTCGCCGGTACACCAACGCCTCGGAGACCATCCGGTCGAGGGTCTTCGTCAAAGTCGGGTGGTTCATCAGGACGGCCTGGGCCAGCTCGCCCATGGAATGCCCGTGCCCGTCGGCCAGTGCCTGCAGGATCCGCCAGTACTCGACGGGGGCGCCTTCGTCGCGGAACTGATCGGCGAGCTGTCGGTTCACGCGACGTTCGGCCTCGCTCAGCAGGTAGACGAGGTAGCTCTGCAGCGTCGGGCCGGGCACTCGCCGCCTCCTGTTCGCACCGAATCCTCGCCTCGATTGTGCACCACTGCCGGCGACGAGCGGCGTGCTGATGTGGCGGTCGCGCTGGTGGCGCCGTTGTCCGGCCCGCTCGGGCTCGCCGGGCCGTCCAGCCTCAACTGCGCCCTGCTTGCCGTCGAGGAGCTGAACGCGGCCGACGGGATACACGGTCGGCCCGTCGAGCTGGTGCTCGTGGACGGCGGCCGCGGACCGGATGAGGTCGCCGACTCCGTGCGCGAGTTGGTCACCGCCGGCCGGATCGATGCGGTAGTGGGCATGCACACCTCCGCGGTGCGCACCGCCGTCGTCGACGTCGTGACCGGCCAGGTGCCGTACGTCTACACGCCACCGTATGAGGGCGGCGAACGGTCTGCGGGCGTGTTCCTGTGCGGGGAGACACCGACCGGGCAGTTGCGGCCGGCGATCAGCTGGCTGGTACGGCAGCGCCGCGCGCGACGCTGGGCGCTGCTCGGAAACGACTACATCTGGCCACGCCAGGTGCATCGGGCGGCGCGCGGGTTCCTGTCCGAGGTCGGTGCCACGGTCGTGGCCGAGCGCTACCTGCCGTTCGGCGTCGACGATTTCGCCAGCTGTCTTTCGCGTCTGGAGGCCGACGCCCCGGACGCACTGTTGCTCAGCCTGGTCGGCGACGACCTGGCGCGCTTTCATCAGCAGCTCGCCGCGTCACCGCTCGCCCACCGGGTGATCCGCCTTTCGGCCTCGCTGGAGGAGAACATCTTGCTGGCGATGGGCGGTGACAACAGTGGCAAGCTGTTCGCGACAATGGGCTACTTCGGCGCGCTGCAGACCGACGCCAACCTTGCCTTCGCCGAACGCTACGAGGCCCGCTTCGGTGCAGAGGGACCGGTGCTGAACGTGTACGGCGAGTCGTGCTACGAAGGTCTGAACCTGCTGTCCGCGCTGGCCCAGCGCTCGCTGACGCTGCATCCGATCGACCTGTCGGCAGCGTCGGAGGGCGCGAGTTTCCAGGGCGCTCGCGGCAAGCTGACCGTTCACCGCCGACACGTCGCGCAGACAGCGCACCTCGCAGTGGCAGAGGGGTTGCAGTTCCGGATCGTTACCTCGTTCTGAGCTCCGCCGATCTGGCCCGAAATCCTTTCCGTTTCAAACTTTGCGGAGTAGCGTCCCGGACCGTTGAGGCGAATTGACTGTCGAATCGGCGGAGGTCGACGATGGCTGAAGCTGTGGCACGGGCCGCTGCACCGGGTCTGCGTAAGGATGCGATCGGGCTACGCGAAGTGCTCTTCCAGAGCATGACCGACATGGCGCCGGGCGCCGCGATCGCCGCATCGATCCCGTTCGGCGTCGGCTACGCCGGTGGGGCGTTGCCGCTGTCGGTCCTGATCGCTCTGGTGGCCTGCCTGCTGACCGCGTTCTGCATCGGCGAGCTGGCCAAGAACCTGCCGGGCGCCGGCTCGCTCGGACTGTATGTCTCGCAGGGCCTGCACACGAGCCTGGGCTTCCTCACCTCATGGGGCTACCTGTTCATCGGCCTGCTCATACCGCCGCTGGTGCTGCTGCAACTCGGCTTCACGACGGCCTCGACCATCCACTCCGAATGGACCAGCTACCCGAACAACTTGTGGTGGCCGTGGACCGTGCTCGGAGCGCTCATCGTGGTAGCGGCCGGCCTGTACGGCATTCGCACGTCGGCCCGGCTGGGTACGGTGCTCGGCCTGTTCGAGATCGCGGTGTTCCTGGTGCTGGCGGTGTTCCTGGTCGTGCACGCCGGCGGGCACAACACGCTGTCGGTGTTCGGGACGAAGTACACGCCCACCGGTTTTCGCGGCACCACCGGCGTCATCGGCGGGTCGGTGTTCGCCCTGCTCGGCTTCGGTGGTTTCGAGGGTGCGACGCCGCTGGCGGAGGAGGCCCGCGATCCGCGCCGCACCATCCGTCGGGCGGTGATCGGCGCCACGCTGCTCATCGGCCTGCTGTACGTATTCACGACCTACGCCGCCGACGTCGCGTATGGACCGGCCAAGTTCGCCACCTTCTCCACGTCCGGCGCCAATTCATGGCAAGGGCTGGCGCGTTCGCTCTACGGCATCTTCTGGTTCTTCGTCTTCCTCGCCATCGTCAACTCCACGATCGCGAACTCCAACGCCGGCGTGAACGTCGCCAGCCGCACCGGGTACGCAATGGGCCGCATCGGCGCCCTGCCGTACTGGTTCGCACGGGTCAGCCTGAAGAACCGTTCGCCCTACGTCGCGATTGTCGCTACCGGCGCACTGACTCTGGCGATCTCACTCGCGCTGGGCGCCAAGTACAACCCCACCAACGCATTCGGCATCGTCGGCAGCGCCCTGGTGATCATGCTCGTCTCCGTCTACATCATGGTGGACCTGGCCTGTATCGGGTACTTCCTGCGCAGACGCAGGCAGGACTTCAACCCGATCTCGCACATCCTGATACCGGTGCTGGGCATCGCCACGTTCACACCCGGCTGGCTGTTCGCCGTGGGATGGAATCCGTTCGGCTGGTCCTTTATCGCCTCGCTGACCTACCCCTCCTCGCTCGCCGTGCGCGGCGCCGTGATCTGGATGATCCTGGGCGTGCTCTACCTCCTGGTCCTCTCCACGGTCAAACCGTCGCGCGTCGCCGAGATGGCGCGCGTGCATCTGGACGAAGAGCCAGTGCCGGCTGCGGTGCCCTCGCATGGCTGACCCGATCGTCCGCACCTTTCGGCCCGCGGACTCGCAGTACGTCTGGACGTTCGGCGGCGCCCCCCCGCTCGCGCGGATCGCCCCGGGGACGATCCTGGAGCTATTCACCGAGGACTGCTTCGCCGGCCGGGTTCACGGCGTCAACGACCTGGTCTCGCAGGTCTGCGAGTTCCCCTACGTCAACCCGCAAACTGGACCGTTCTACGTCGAGGGCGCAGAACCCGGTGACACGCTGGCCGTCCATTTCATCTCGATCAAGCCGGCTCGGGACTGGGCCGTCTCCACGACCGTCCCGCTGTTCGGGGCGCTCACGTCAACACACCTGACCGCCACCCTGCAGGACCCACTGCCCGAAGTCGTGTGGATCTGGCAGCTCGATCGTGCGCGCGAGCTGTGCCGTTTCGAGGCTCGCTTCGGCGACTGGCAGGTCGACCTTCCGATGGTGCCGATGCACGGCACCGTCGGGGTGGCACCGGCCAACCTCGAAGTTCGTTCCTCCCTCGTTCCTGATGCCCACGGCGGCAACATGGATACGCCCGAGATGCAGGCCGGTGTGACGTGCTACCTGGGCGTCAATGTCGAGGGCGCGCTGTTCTCGATCGGCGACGGGCACGCGCGGCAGGGCGAGGGCGAGACGTGCGGGGTCGCGGCCGAATGCGCCATGGACACGGTGCTCATCCTCGACCTCATCAAGGGCACCCCGTGCCCCTGGCCGAGACTGGAATCCGACACTCACCTCATGACCACCGGCTCGGCGCGACCGCTCGAGGATGCCTTCCGGATCGCGCAGTCGGACCTGGTGCATTGGCTCGAGTCCGACTATGGCTTCGAAACGCTAGACGCCTACCAGCTCGCCTCCCAGACAGTCGAATCACCGCTGGCTAACGTCGTCGACACCAACTACACCTCGGTCGCCAAGCTACGGAAGCAGTGGCTGCCGAAACGCTCCGCAATGGACGGCACCCACACCCGGCTCACCGAGCTGGCCAGCCACTACCGCGGTGCACACAGTTGACAGCTCCCGGACCGACGGGCGCCGAAGCACGACTCACCAGATGCACCGATCGCACCAAAGCATCGGCCAGTCAGAAGCCGTCCGGTAGTAATCGCCCGAAAATCCAAACGCTTACGTAAGTACCGCCCGCAAGCGGATCGTCTGCAGGCAGCCGCCCGATGACGGGCGCCTTACGGCACGGCCATGATCAGAACCGGAGTCAACGTCACTCGTTGTTCGATCGAGCCCGCGGTGGTTCGGCAATCGGCACCATGGCGGGAGGTTGTTGGTTTACGCTGCCCCCGCCGAGGACGAGGAGCGGGCAACCCGGCCGGTTGAACCCGGCCGGTTGTTCCACGTGTCTACTGCGAGATGTCGTTTTCAATCGAGGAGATCGAGCCGGTGGCTGACCGAGCGAAGCGGTATGCGGACACCGGAGTCGTACCTTGGGCGGCCGGTCGGTACATGGCGCTAACCAGCTATCGCCGTGACGGCGATCCGGTTGTGACGCCTGTCTGGTTCGTTACATACGAGGGGCGTTTGTGGCTGTGGACAGATGCCGCGTCGGGCAAGGTCAAGCGGATCAGGAACAGCCCATCCTGCTCCGTCGCACCGTGCACCATGTCCGGTCGGATTACCGGTGCGGCCCTACCCGGTCAGGCATGGCTTGTCCCTGTTGAACACTGCGTGGAGAGGGTTCAGTCGATGATTTGCGCAAAGTATCCGTTTCAGAAACGCGCGCTCGACATCTTCTCGCC
>JBOGDQ010000209.1:0-2803 GCA_050742975.1 Jatrophihabitantaceae bacterium | reverse complement strand
CCGACGCCGATCTGCCGCTGCGGCAGCTCACCGGACAGCCACGACACCACCACCGCCACGTCGGCCGGTGCGGTGGCGCGCAGCAGGTCGGCGATGCGCGCGGCCTTCGCCAGGCGCGAGGACGTGGCGCCGATGTCCGCCGAGGCGGCGGCGACGTCGGCGAGCGCGGTGCTCCCGCGAGCGGGCTGCGTGGTGGACGTCATGGCGCGCAAGGGGTACCACGCGATGCCGACATCAGCAGCTGGACAGGAGCCGATCCAGCACTCGCACGCCGAACTTCAGGCCCTCGACGGGAACGCGCTCGTCGATGCCGTGGAACAGCGCCATGAAGTCCAGGTCCGCAGGCAGCAGCAGCGGCGAGAAGCCGAAGCACCGCATTCCCAGCGTCGAGAATGACTTCGCGTCGGTGCCGCCACTCATCAGGTACGGCAGCGGGTGGGCGCCGTCGTCCTCGGCCCGAAGCGCCGCCGACATCGCATCCACCAGCGCGCCGTCGAAGCTCGTCTCGACCGCGATGTCCCGGACGAGGAACTCGCGCGTCACGCCGTCGCCGAGCAGGTCGTCGATCCCGGCCAGCAGGGCGTCCTCCTGACCGGGCAGGAAGCGGGCGTCGACGGTGGCCTCGGCCCGGGACGGGATGACGTTGCTCTTGTAACCGGCCGCCAGCATCGTGGGGTTCGCGGTGTTGCGGATCGTGGCGCCGATCATCCGCGCGGCCGGACCCAGCTTGGGCAGCCAGTTCGCGACGTCGTCCGGGTCTAGGTCCATGCCGGTGACGGCGGCGAGCCCCTCGATCGTCGCGCGCACCGTGTCGGTGAGGACGATCGGGAACTCGTGCGCGCCGATGCGCGAGACGGCGCCGGCCAGCCGGGTCACGGCGTTGTCGTCATGGATCATCGAACCGTGCCCAGGTTGGCCGGCCGCCTTCAGCCGCAGCCAGTTGATGCCCTTCTCTGCCGTCTGGATCAGGTAGGCGCGGGCATTCTCGTTCAGCGACACGGAGAATCCGCCGACCTCGCTGATCGCGTCGCTGCAGTCGGCGAACAGCTCGGGCCGGTTGTCGACCAGGTAGTGCGCGCCCTGCCGGCCGCCGGCCTCCTCGTCCGAGACGAATGCCAGGACGATGTCGCGCGGCGGTGTGCGGCCGGTGCGGGCCCAGTCGCGGACCAGTGCCAGGACCATGGCGTCCATGTCCTTCATGTCGATCGCGCCGCGGCCCCACAAGTAGCCGTCGCGGACCTCGCCGGCGAACGGGTCGACCGACCATTCGCTCGCCTCAGCGGGGACGACGTCGAGGTGACCATGGATCAGCAGTGGCGCCCGGCTGGAGTCCGACCCCTCGATCCGCGCGACGGTCGACGCTCGCCCCGGAGCTGCCTCGATGATCTGCGCGGCGATCCCGACCTCGTCCAGCTTCGCCGCGACCCACTCGGCGGCCGGCCGCTCGGGATGGGTCGGGTTGGACGTGTTGATCCGGATCAGGTCACCGAGTAGCTCGACGGCCTCGTCCTGGGCTGCGGTGGTCGCTGTCACGACGCTGTGCTCAGTCATACGTCGTTCCTACCAGTTCCGCGCAACGGCGGAGGACGACGTCAGTGGATGCGGCGGCCGCGGTAGCCCGCGCCGTACACGACGACGAACACACCGAGACCGAAGACGATCACCGCGCCGATCAGGATTCCGGCACCGGGAGCGGTCAGCAGCGAGGCCGGTGTCAGCGCGTCGAGGTAGCGGTGCGCGGCGGCCTTGGGCGCCGGGTGGGTCGCGGTCCTCGCCGTCGTCGCGACGAGGTCCGGGCCGTTCAGGGGTGCGGGGTGTACGGCCGCCGAAGCTCCCGGGCCGGCTGCCCGGCCGCCTGCGGCCAGCGCCGCCGGCGAGGCGGAGCCTTGCGTGCGGGCCGGGTGCGCGCTCGACTGTGTGGGCACGGCAGGGTGGGTGGGCCGCGCGTGGGTCGGCGCGGGCTGCGGGGGTGCCGCCGGACCCGCACCGGATCCGGTGAGATCGGTGACCAGCCCGGTCGTCGTGTCGACCGCCTGCGTGGTGGTCTTCTGAGTGGACGTGACGACGGACTTCACCGTCTTCGGCACCGTCTGGTTGACCAGCTTCGGGACCCTCTGGTGAAAGATCGAGTTGAGCAGTTCGTCGAGATCGCCCAGGCCCGACGCCGTCTGCTTGGATTCTTGCTGCTTGTTGTGCGCCTTGCCGGGCTTGTCCGACTTCGCGTGCCGGTCGCCGTTGTCGTGCCGGCCCTGCTTGCAGTGGCCCTGCTGGTGGTGATGGCCGCCGCGATCGCCCGCCTGGGCGGACGCCGGCGCAGAGCCCATCGTGACGCCGACGAGCACGACGATCAGCGCCGCGAACAGCGCCGTCAACGCACGCCGGGCGCGGGTGTGCTGCATGCTCACCACCTAGCTGAATCGTTGTCGTCCATGTCCTACACCGTTCGGTCTGCCCGATCCAGACCATGTTAGCTATACGTTAGCTCGCACTCCAATCGAGGCGGGAATTGACCCCGCCGGGCGTGTCGCCGCTGGGTCCGGGAGGTCCGCGGCCGTGAGTTAGACTCGCCTGCGCACTCGGTCCGGGTGGCGGAATGGCAGACGCGCTAGCTTGAGGTGCTAGTGCCCTTTACGGGGCGTGGGGGTTCAAGTCCCCCCTCGGACACACGTTCTAATCTTCTAGGTAGCCCAGAATTCGGGCATGACAGCGCTTTCGGTCGATATTGCTGAGCTGCCTGCGGGTGGGACATGTCCCACCCGCAGGCACATTGCGGGCCGCTGCGCGGCGCTGCGTGATCCGGAAT
>JBOGDQ010000208.1:0-2637 GCA_050742975.1 Jatrophihabitantaceae bacterium | reverse complement strand
GAGCTGGAGATCGGCGTCGTCGGCGGCGAGGAGGACGGCGTGCACGGGGGCGCTGTCACCACCACGCTCTACACCACGCCCGGCGATGCGCTGCGGACCGCCGAGGTCCTCGGCACCGGCGAGAAGGGCCGTTACCTGCTCGCGGCGACGTTCGGCAACGTGCACGGCGTCTACAAGCCGGGCAACGTCAAGCTCCGCCCGTCCATCCTCGACGACATCCAGAAGGCGGTCGGCGAGAAGGTCGGCAGGGACAAGCCCTTCGAGCTGGTGTTACACGGCGGCTCGGGCTCGGCGCTGCAGGAGATCCGCGAGGCCCTCGGCTACGGCGTGGTGAAGATGAACGTCGATACCGACACCCAGTACGCGTTCACCCGGGAGATCGCCGGCCACATGTTCACCAACTACGACGGCGTGCTCAAGGTCGACGGCGAGGTCGGCAACAAGAAGGCGTACGACCCGCGCTCGTACCTGAAGCTGGCCGAGGTGGGCATGGCCGCCCGCGTCCAGCACGCCTGCGAGGATCTGCGCTCCGCCGGGACGTCCGCCGCCGCCTGACCGCCGCGACTTGATCACGTTTCCCCGCCAGGCACCGGTTTCGGGGCTCCCGACCGACGCCCAGCGGGGAAAACGTGATCATCAAGCGTCAGCCGACGAGCGCCAACTCTGCTGAGGCCTCCGACGGGTCCGACGGGTCCGTCGCGCCCGAGACGTCGTGGTGCGCCGCGCCGCGCAGCGCGAGGAACGCCGCAACGCCACCCGCCGCGACCAGCGCGCCGGCCACCAGCAGCCCGGCCCGGTAGCCGGAAAGGAACGCGTCCATCGGGGCGCGCCCGGCGTGCACCGCCGCGCTCTGCCGCACGGTCAGGATCGCGCCGATCACGGTGATCCCGAGCAGCCCGGCGACCTCACGCGCCGCGTTGAAGATGCCCGACGCCACCCCGGCCTGATCGGTCGGCATCGCGCCAAGCACCATCGACGTCAGCGGCACGGACAGCCCGCCGCCGATCCCGATCAGCGCGAAGCTGGGCATGAGCGCGAGGAACGACGAGTCCCGCCCGAGCAGGCTCACCGAGGCGATCCCGGTAGCCATCAGCAGCATGGCCAGGCCGACCGAGCGGTGCGAGCCGATTGCCCCGGCGAGCTTCTCGGCCACGACCGAACCGACCGCCATCAGCAACGCCATCGGGACGAACGCCGCACCGGCAACCGTCGCCGAGAAGCCCAGCACCTCCTGCAGGTAGATGGAGGTGAAGAAGTAGATCCCGAACAGCCCGAAGCCCCACATGACGATCGCGGTGATTCCGCCGGAGAACACTCGATCGGTGAACAGCGAGACGTCCACCATCGGGTCCTCGGTTCGGCTCTCGAGGACGGCGAACGCCAGCCCGGACAGTGCGGCGAGCGCGAAGCTGCCGACGATGAGCGCGGACGTCCAGCCCTTGTCGTGTCCCTCGATCAGCGCGTACGTCAGGGCGAACAGGGCGAGTGCGGACGTCACCAGCCCGGGGA
This sequence comes from Jatrophihabitantaceae bacterium, assembly GCA_050742975.1. Taxonomy (GTDB): domain Bacteria; phylum Actinomycetota; class Actinomycetes; order Mycobacteriales; family Jatrophihabitantaceae; genus JBDTGE01. The sequence continues at coordinate 1,128 of JBOGDQ010000208.1, read as the reverse complement.
CGTCGATCCGGCGGGCAACGTCGGTGCGGACGTCGGGCACGATGGCCCACAGTCCGAGCGCGATGGTCGCAACACCGATCGGAACGTTGAGGTAGAAGATCCAGCCCCAGGCGAGGTGCTGGCTGATGAGGCCACCGAGCAGCGGTCCGAAGGCGAGGGCGAGCGCGCCGACCGCGCTCCAGATGCCGACCGCGCGGGTGCGCTCGCGTGCGTCCGGGTAGGTCGCCGAGATGATGGCGAGCGTGGTCGGCGTGACCAGCGCCGCGCCGAGACCCTGGACCGCGCGCGCCGCGATCAGGACCACGTCGCTGCCCGCGAGCCCGGCGATCAGCGAGGCGGCGGTGAAGATCGTGAGCCCGATCGTGAACAGCCTGCGCCGTCCGTAGATGTCGCCCAGCCGCCCGCCGGCCAGCAGCAGGCTGGCGAACACCAGGATGTAGCCGCTGACCACCCACTCCAGGCCGGCCGTCGTGAGGTGCAGGTCTCGTTGGATCGCCGGGATCGCCACATTGACGATGTTGTTGTCGAGGTAGGTCATGAAGGTCGCCAGGGCGACTGCGATCAGCGTCCACGTCCGGTTGCGGTTCGGCATGAGCTCGTCTCCTATACGATGTACATTTACGCTGTATAGGAAACCCTCTACGGTGTACAGTTGTCAAGCGTGATTACCAAGACGGCCGAACGAACCGCGCTGAGCCGGGCCACGATCGTCGATCGGGCGCTGGCGCTGGCTGACCTCGAGGGCACTGACGCGATCACCGTCCGCCGCCTCGCGCAGGAGTTCGGCGTGACCCCGATGGCCCTGTACTGGCACGTCAAGAACAAGGACGAGCTGCTGGCTGCGATGGGCGACCGGTTCTTCGACGAGATCCCCGCGGTGCCGGCGAGCGGGACCTGGACCGAGCGGCTGCGTGCGGTCATGGCTTCGCTGGTCGAGTCGCTGCGCCAGCACCCCGCGTCGGCGCACCTCGCCGGTCCGCGCGTGCTGCAGTGCCCGCCCGGTCAGGAGCTCGCCGAGCAGACGCTGGCCCTGCTGCGTGCGGCCGGCTTCTCGGTCACCCGGGCCACCGACATCGCGCGCACCGCGATGCAGACCGCGATCATGCTCGTGACCGAGCAGGCCGGTGC
>JBOGDQ010000207.1:0-47124 GCA_050742975.1 Jatrophihabitantaceae bacterium | reverse complement strand
TGGCGGCTCCGGCCGCTCCGTCGCCGCTCGCGGTGGCCTTCTTCCCGGGCCTGCCCGACCTGGCCAGCGTCCCGATGCGGGACTGGAGCTGGGCAGTGGCCGACGCGGGCCGGCGCGCCCCGGTCGCAACGGGGGACTACGGCGACCCGCGTGGCCACGAAAACCTGCGTGCGGTCGTAGCGGGTTACCTCCGGCGGGTTCGCGGCGCGGCGACCGACGCCGATCACGTGATCGTCTGCGCCGGCTTCACGCAGGGGGTCGGCCTGGTCCTGGCCGTGCTGGCCGAGGTCGGGCTGACCCGGCTGGCGGTCGAGGACCCCGGACACCCGGACAGCGCGAGCATCGCGCGCCGGGCGGGCCTGGAGCCCGTCGCGGTGGCGGTGGACGATCGCGGAGTGGACGTCGGCGCGGTGGCGGCCAGCGGTGCGCGGGCCGTCGTGCTGACGCCCGCCCACCAGACGCCGACGGGCGTCGTGCTCGCATCCGAGCGCCGCCAGGCCCTGGTCGCCTGGGCCGAGGCCTGCGACGGGATCATCATCGAGGACGAGTACGACGCCGAGTTTCGGTACGACCGGCAACCGGTCGGTTCGATGCAGGGCCTGGCTCCGGACCGGGTCGTCAGCATCGGGACGGTCAGCAAGTCGCTCGCCCCGATGATGCGGCTGGGCTGGATGGCGTGCCCGACCAGGCTGGTTGCGCCGATCGCACGCCAGAAGCAGCTGGCCGACCGCGGCTCGCCGGGATTGGATCAGCTCGCGCTCGCGACGCTGATCGAGTCGGGCCGGTATGACCGGCACCTGCGCCGGATGCGCGGGATGTATGCCGGACGTCGTCGTGCGCTCGTGGACGCGCTGGCCGAACACGCGCCGCACGTGCAGATGACCGGGCTGGCCGCCGGCTTCCATGCCGTCGCGCAGTTGGCCGATGCAGCGGAGGACGACGTGATCGCGGCCGCGCGCGAGCGGTCCGTCGGTCTGTACGGGATGAAGCGCTACTGCCTGCACGGCGATGGTTATCCGGCCAGCCTCGTCATCGGGTTCGGCAACGTGAGCGAGAGCGCCATCCGGCGCGGGATCCTCGCCGTGCACGATCTGCTCTGACCGAAGGGTGAAACCGTAGTGCTGAAGCTGGGAAAGCGGGAGTTCGGGCCGGGCGAGTTCGCGATCATGGCGATCGTCAACCGCACGCCGGACTCCTTCTACGACAAGGGCGCGACGTTCTCCTTCCAGGCCGCTCTGGACCGGGTCGACGAGGTGGTCGGCCAGGGTGCGGACATCGTCGACATCGGTGGAGTGCGGGCCGGCCCCGACGAAGAGGTGACGGCCGAGCAGGAGATCGAGCGGACGGTCGGCTTCGTCGCTGCGGTCCGGGCCGCGCACCCGAACCTGATCATCAGCGTGGACACCTGGCGGCACGAGGTCGGCGACGCCGTGTGCCAGGCCGGTGCGGACCTGCTCAACGACGCGTGGGGCGGCCATGATCCAGTGCTAGCCGAGGTCGCGGCCGAGCGCGGCGCCGGCATCGTGTGCACGCATGCGGGTGGGCTCGCGCCACGCACCGCTCCGCATCGCATTCAGTACGAGGACGTGATGGTCGACGTCCTCGCCGCCACGGTCGGCCTGGCCGAGCGGGCGGTCGCGCTCGGCGTCGACAAGCGCTCGGTGCTGATTGACCCGGCGCATGACTTCGGCAAGAACACCTATCACTCGCTCGAGGTCACTCGCCGCCTGGGTGAGATGGTCGGGACGGGCTGGCCGGTGCTGGTCTCCCTGTCCAACAAGGACTTCGTGGGGGAGACGCTCGACCTGCCGGTCGGGGAGCGGCTGATCGGGACGCTCGCGACGACGTCGATCTGTGCCTGGCTGGGTGCGACCGTGTACCGCGTGCACAACGTGGTCGAGACGCGACAGACGCTCGACATGGTCGCGAGCATTCGCGGCACGCGCCGCCCGGCTCGGACCGTTCGTGGCTTGGCCTGAGCGGGTCCGGTTTCGCTGTCTGCGCGTAGCCATGATCAGCCGCGAGTTGTGGCTGCCGGCCGACCACTACGCGCAGATGATCACCGATACCCACGACCCACAGCTCAGCTGATCAGGGGCGGAAAACGATCACAGCACTGACTCGAACAGGCTGAGCTGCTCGACAACCGGGCGGCGTGGTGCGCGCGGCAGGCTCGGGCGGCTCATGCGGCGCGGGGGCGACTCGACCCACAGGGGAACCGGACGCGGGGGCGCGGTCTCCAGCGCCTCGACGTCCGCCAGCACGCGAACCGCTTGGCCGGCCGACCAGGTCAGGTTGTGCGCTCGATACACCGCATCGACCACTTCGGCGCCGAGTGGCAGCACACCCGTCCCGGATGCCAGGTCGAGCTCGAGCGGGACGTCGTCGTGCATCGCCATGACGCGGCAGTTCAGCTCGTACGCACCGCGCGCGTCGGGATGGGCCAGGCGGGTAGCGATCGCGGCACCGACCCTCGCCCGAACGCGCTCCAGATCGTCGAATGCGGCCGACGCGGTACCGAACTCGGCCAGCAGGCGGGCGGCGGTGGTCGGACCGACTCCGCGGACACCCGGCAGGTTGTCGGAGGGATCGCCCCGCAGCGCGGCGAAGTCGCGGTACTGGGACGGGGCAACGCCGAGCAGCATCATCAGTCGCTCGCAGGTCATCATCGGCGAGGCGTCCACGCCACCGTTGATGATGCGCAGGACCCGGGTGCTGTCGTCGATCAGCGCGAACGCGTCGCGGTCGGACGTCACGATGACGGTGCTGGCGCCCGCCCGCCGGGCGAACACGGCAGCCGAGGCGAGGACGTCATCCGCCTCCAGCCCGTCCGGGACGACGACCGCGACGCCGAGTTCACGCATCACCTCGATCGCGCGGGTCAGCTGCTCGACGAGCGTCGGCAGCTTCTGCGTCCGGTTGGCCTTGTAGCCGGGCCAGCGGTCACGGCGCAGCGACCGGGCGGCATCGTCGAACCCGACGATCACCGCGGACGGCCGGATTCGATCGACAGCGGCAACGAGCTGGGTGAGCAGCCCGCGGACGGCCCAGTGCGGCTGGTCGGTGTGCGCCATCGCATGGAAGCTGCGGTGCACGAGCGAGTTCCCGTCGACGGCGAGCACGACCGGAGCATCCACGCGCCCTACTCTGCCACCGGCGTCCGACCGAACCGCACAGGCGGGCAGGGTCAGTTGACCAGCGCGATCTTGCCTGCAGTGTGGCCGGTCATGATCGAGCGATGCGCGTCCGCGACCCGGGCGAGCGGGAACCTCTCCGCAACAAACACGCGCAGTCTGCCCTGCTGGACAAGGTGCACGAGCTCCAGCCGGGAGGCGTTGCGGGTGTCCGTGCCGGGGTCCGACCCCGGTCCGCCGCCGAGCAGCTGGATGCCATCGGCCGCGGCCCGCCCGAACGCGGCGATCGTCGCGATCCGGTGCCGGTCGGCCACCACTTCGAGCGACACGTCGACGGCCTCGTCCGTCCCGATCAGGTCGAGCGCCACGTCGGCACCGGACGGGGCGAGCCCACGCACCCGGTCTGCCAGTCCGTCGCCGTACGCAACGGGCTCGGCGCCCAGTTCGCGCAGGAAGCCATGGCGGGCCGGGCTCGCCGTCGCGATCACCCGGGCGCCCCGGGACACTGCGAGCTGGACGGCCATCACGCCGACACCGCCGGACGCTCCGTGGATCAGCACGATGTCCCCTGCGCTGACATCCGTCGCGGTCAGCGTGTGCACAGCCGTCCCGCCGGTGAGCAGCAGCCCGGCAGCCTGCGCCCAGTCCAGCTCGGTCGGCTTCGGCACGAACTCCGCCGCCGCGGCTACCAGCTCTGCCGCGTACGCACCGGACAGGCGGTAGCCGATGACCTCGTCACCCACTGCGATCGGCCCCGCCGGCCCGACGGCGTCAGCCCCTACGGCCGTCACCACGCCGGCAGCCTCCAGTCCGAGACGGATCGGTAGCTGTGACGGGTCGGCGCCGTACGCGCCGCTGTAGGACTTGTAGTCGACCGGGTTCACGCCCGCGGCGCGCACCGCGATGCGGATCTCGCCGGGACCGGGAGCGGCCACCGGCTCGTCGACGACGGCCAGGACCTCTGGACCACCGAACCCGGTGGCGACAACGACATGACTCATGCGCCCGACAACCGGTGGACCTGCGCGTTCATTCCCCCGCTGTTACTTGGCCGGCGTGGCCACCTTGCAGATGCAGCCGCGCGCCATCGCCAGCTCGAGCGTGGCGGCGCAGTAGCGCGCGGCGATCGCGTCGTGCGCCTCCTGGGGGTGCGAGCAGACGCTGCACATCGGATCGGTCGGGTCGTCCTGCACGTCGATGACGGCTTCTGCGCCGGGGATGGTTTGCATGTGATGCCCACTTGCGACCCGTCAATAGGGTCGGATGCTTGTTCGCCCGGACGAGGCCGGCATGCCGCCAGCAATGAGGAGTCCAGTGCACGATCTACGGTACCCGTGAGCGCGTAGGGTCAGGACACAAGCGAAAACCGCGGCGTGGAGCACCCCGGGATCCCTGCGAGACCTGGCTGCGAAACCTGGAGAGTGCAATGGCTGGAAAGAACAAGGGCGGCCGCGAGATCCGAAAGCCCAAGCAGGCGAAGAAGCCCAAGGCCACCGAGAGCACGAGCCCGCTCACCCCGCCGGCGAAGGTCAAGCGCCCGGCGTCGCGCTGACCTCGACGGGCCCGCCCGGATGAAGGTGGCGATGCTCGCGCCGATCGCCTGGCGCACGCCGCCGCGTCACTACGGACCGTGGGAGCTCGTCACCAGCCTGCTGACCGAGGGTCTGCTCGCACGTGGCGTGGACGTGACCCTGTTCGCCACGCTCGACTCGCAGACGAGCGGTGAACTCCACGGGGTCAGCCCGCACGGGTACGCCGAGGATCCGTCGATGGACGGACGGGTCTGGGAGGCGATGCACGTCGCGAACACCCTTACCCGATCAGGCGATTTCGATCTGGTCCACAACCAGATGGACTGGCTGCCGCTGGCGTTCGCGGACCACTGCGACGCGCCTATGGTGACCACGATCCACGGCTTCTCCGGAGCGGGAATCCTGCCCGCCTACGCCCGCGCGCGCTCGCACTACGTGGCGATCTCTGACGCCGACCGGTCGGCGGGCCTAGACTACGTCGCAACCATTCACCACGGTATCGACCTCGATGCGTTGCCGTTCTCGGCGAACGCCGGCGACGGCCTGGTCGCATTCGGGCGGATCCACCCGGACAAGGGCACGGCAGCGGCCATCGCGATCGCTCGCGCGGCCCACCGCCGACTCACTATCTGCGGGATCGTCCAGGACGAGCGCTACTTCGCCGAGCAGGTCGAACCGCACGTCGACGGCGACCGGGTCCGCTACCTCGGCTCGGTCGGGCCGCCGGAACGTGGCGAGGTCCTCGGCGCGGCTGCCGCGCTACTGCACCCGATTGCCTTCGAAGAGCCGTTCGGCCTGTCAGTTGTCGAGGCGATGGCGTGCGGAACCCCGGTCGTCGCTTTCGATCGAGGCTCGATGCCCGAGGTCATCGACGAGGGCGTGACCGGCTTTCTCGTCGCGGACGTCGCCGGAGCCGTGGCCGCCGTCGAGCGGGCGGCGGGCCTGGACCGCGCCGCTGTCAGGGCGCGCGCGGTCTCGCGCTTCGGGGTCGACCGGATGGTGACGCAGTACCTGGCCGTCTATCGCCGGATCATCTCGGCGAGCACGTCGTCGACCGAGGCCCAGGCGACGCCGATTCGCGCATCGCCTATGCCGTAAGGGATCCAGAGCCTCCCGTCGTGCACGATGCCGCCACACGAGTAGACGACGTTCGGCACGTAGCCGTCGCGTTCGTCCGCATCGGCTTGCAGTAGCGGACGTTTCAGCCGACCCAGCACCTTGCTCGGATCGCAGCGGTCGAGCAGAATCGCGCCGATGCCGTATGCCCGCATCGGCCCGACGCCATGGGTCAGGACCATCCAGCCCCGATCGGTCTCGATCGGCGGCCCGCAGTTGCCTATCTGCAGCACCTCCCAGGACTGCTCGGGCACCTCGATACGTTGTGGCGTGTCCCAGTTCAGGCCGTCGGCCGAGCTGGACAGCCAATTGCTCTCGCCGTCGATGCGGCACAGGGCCAGGTACCGTCCGCCGATCAACCGTGGGAACAGCGCCATGCCCTTGTTGTGAGCCGCCGGCCCGTCGAGCCGGTGTGCTCGGAACGTTCGCAGATCGGGACTGGTGAGCAGTCGGGGCGCGATCTGTCTCCCGTCGTAGGCCGTGTACGTCGCGCGGTACCCGACGCTGCCGTCCTCGCTGACGAAGCGTACGAAGCGGGCGTCCTCCATGCCGTTGCTCTCCTCGCTGGCCGACGGGAACAGCACGCGCTGGCTGAGCGCCACATCGACCGGGAAGCTGACCTCGTACATCGAGGTCGGCTCGGGCGCGACGTCGAGTACGCGGACGCCGGCGACGGCGGGCCTCGCGCGGGCTTCGTACGACCACCGCGGGCCGGGGCCGACGACGGCCGACGCGAAGCCGATACACGACACGTGCCCCTCACCGATACCGCGAAGGCTGAGCGCGAGGCGGGCCTGTCCCGGGTCCAGCGCGCCCTGATCGGGGTGCAGCACCGCGCTGGGGTTGCACAGCGCGGCGGCCTCGGTGGCGTACTCGGCGGTGAAGGCGGCGCCCAGCACGATCATGCGTGCGGCGCTCATCGGCGGTGCGGTCGGCAGGTGCGAACTGGCCGCCGCCGCGTGCGTTCCGAGCATCTCGACGTAGTTGCGGTGCCGGTGTGCATAGTCGGCGAGCAGACCCGCCGCCAGGACCTCGACGTCGTCCTCGTCGAGTGCGAGTGCGCGCTCGGCAATGCCCGCGGCGCGCGAACCGCCGGCCGTGTGCTCGCCGGGCAGGAACAGGCGGCCGATCACCCGGGACGGGTCGGGGTGCAGCGCTGCGTCGACGCGGTGGGCGAGAGTCACGGCAGCACCGACAGGCGTCGCGCCTGTTGCGCGGTGGACAAGGCGGCGAGCGTGGACTCCGCGCCCTGGTTGAGGTTGCGTCCGTGTGCCTCCAGCCCGTCGTAACCCGCGCCGGTAGCCGGGTCGAACATCGGTATGGCGCTGTCGTTGGCGCCGAGGAACCAGTCCCAGGACATCCGCACCGCGTCCAGCCAGCGCGCCTCGCCGGTCAGGCAGTGCGCGCGTGCGCAGGCGTCGGCGAGCGCAGCGACCTCGATGGGTTGCTGATCGAAGCCCGGACCGACGTCGGCCCGTCCGCGCCCGCCGACCGGCGTCACCGACAATTGACCCTCGCGCGTCTCGGCGCCGAGCAGGAACTCCAGTAGCTGCAGGCCGTTGCGCTGTGCGACCGGATCGGGCAGCGCCGCTCCGGCAATCATGAGCGCCTCGACGATCGAGCCGTTGCCGTACGTGAGCCGATCCTCGGGCCACGGCCAGTTCGCGTCCGCGCGCGGGGCTCCGATCGCCGTTACCGCATCGCGCAGCAGCCGGTCGGCGCACACCTCGGTCGGCCGGCGCAGCAGCAACTCTCCGGCGCCGAGAGCGGCGAAGGCCATCGAGTGCAGGTGCGGTGATCGCTGCCTGGCCGCGCGCCGGAAGCCCAGCAGCGCTCGCGCGCGCATCGCGAGCGTCGGTGCGTGGACGCTGGCGACGCCCAGCCCCCACATCGCCCGGCCCCACCAGTCGCCCAGACCGGGAGCGTCGGTCCACCTGCCGTCCGTGCCCATCCGGTTGTGGCAGGCGCCGTCCGGGTCGACGGCCGACAGGGTGAACTCGAGGTAGCGCCGGCACAGCAGGAGCAGCTTCGGACCCGGGTCGGGCTCGCGGCAGATCACGACCAGCGCTCGCGCGACGTCGTCGACGCAGTAACCGTGCTCGGGCCGGGGCGTGCTGTGCAGCGCGTGCTCGAACAGGCCCCGCCCGTCGGTCAGAGCGTGCAGGTGGTCGAACCTGATCCCGCTCAGCGCGCCGGCCCGGGTCATGCGGCCACTTGCGCCTTGATCAGCCGCCGGGCCAGCTCGCGGTAGCGCTCGGCCACGGCCGGCCAGAGGAGCTCCGGCGCCGTCGCGACGGCCGCGCGCGCCATCTCGGACGCCAGTTGGCGGTGGGTGAACAGGGTCCGCAGGGCCGCGGCGATCGCGGTCGGGTCCTTGTGCGGGACGAGCAGGCCGGCGCCGTCGCCGAGCAGTTCCACCGCGTGCGGGAACCGGGTCGCGACAACCGGTTTGAGTGCGGCGACCGCTTCGATCAGGACGCCGGACGTCACCTGATCGGTCGAGTCGTACGGCAGCACCACGACGTCTGCCGAGCGGACCAGTTCGCCCAGGGCGGCACGGTCGCGATAGTGGCCGTCGAACTGCACGCTCGCGGCTAGGCCCAGCTCGCGCACCTGGTCGGTGAGCCGGGTGCGGTAGGCCTCGCCCTGGTGCAGCAGGACCTTGGGATGCGTCTGGCCCGCGACTAGGTAGTGCGGCGACGGCTGCAGGTCCTGGAGCTGGGCCATCGCGGCGATGGCCCACTCGATGCCCTTGCCCGGGCCGATCAGGCCCCACGTCAGGACGGTGTGCTGCGGGCTGCGGAAGGTCGGCGCGAAGCTGGGTGCGACTACCGGCGCGCCGTGCGGGATGACGCTGACCTTGCCCAGGTCGATGGCATAACCGCGCAGCCGCTTGTACGCGCTGGTGGTCATGACGACCACCGCGTCGGCGAGCGTGGCGACCGCTTCCAGCACCTCCCGCTGGTGGGCGGTCGGCGTGGTCAGGACCGTGTGGAGCACGACGACGGTCGGCACCCGTAGCGCAGCGAGCAGCGGCAGGACCTCGTCCCCGTCCGGGCCGCCGTAGACGCCGTACTCGTGCTGGAGGATCGCGATGTCGCCGTCGTTGAGCATCGCGGCCGCGCGGTCGGAGCTGTCCGTGTCGCCGGCGACCAGCTGGCCGATCACTTCCGTGCCTCGGCGGGGCTGAGGTGTGTCGACGAGCCGGATCACGCGGCGCGTGTCCGCGGGCGCCAGCTCGCTCGACAGCGCCGAGGTGAAGGTGGCCAGGCCGCACAGGGTCGGCGGATAGGTGCTCACGAAGCCGTAACGGGTTCTCATATAGGGCCTTCCGGTTGGGCGGCGCCGCCGGTCGAGCACGGAGCCTCACGCGTTCGAGGTGGTAAGGCCGAGCCGGCAGCGTGTGTGCCGGGGCGATCGACGAGCGAAACAGTGCGCCTGCGAAAGGCGATTCTCGGTGCAGCTGAGCCGGGTGGCTTCGGGGACCGAGCGGCTCCCGACGAGGGGAGCTACCAGGTCAGCCTACCGTGCTGCGTGCGGTCCGGACTCCACCGCGCCGTACGGTGACACCCGTGACGCGATCGATCAGCGCCTACTTCCTCGGCGGCACCATCAGCATGTCCGGTCACGGTGGTGGTGCCGTCGTCAGACTCGGGGCCGACGAACTCCTCGCCGCGGTCCCCCAGCTCGCCGACCTCGATGCGCGCGTGGACGCGCTGCAGTTCCGCAGCCTGCCCAGCGCCGCCCTGTCGTTCGACGACATCGTCGAGCTCGTCGCGACGGCGGAGAAGCTCGACGGCGTCGACGGGGTCGTCGTCGTGCAGGGAACGGACACCCTCGAGGAGACTGCGTACCTGATCGACCTGCTGTGGACGGCGGACACCCCGGTAGTCCTCACGGGTGCGATGCGGAATCCGTCGCTGGCCGGTCCGGACGGGCCAGCGAACCTGCTCGCGGCGGTGACCGTGGCCGCGAGCGATCGGTTCCGCGGCCAGGGCGCGCTGGTGGTGTTCAGCGACGAGGTGCACGCCGCCCGGTTCGTGCGCAAGACGCACAGCACCAGCACCGCGACGTTCGCCTCGCCGAACGCGGGCCCGATCGGTCACGTCATCGAGGGCTCGGCCGTCGCGCTCACCCGGGTCGAGCGGCTCGACACCCATCGTGTGGACGGAGCGGTGACCGCCCGCGTTCCGGTGCTGTCCGTCGGCCTGGACGACGGGGGAGAGTTGCTCGACGCGCTGGCCGATCGCTGCGACGGCCTCGTGGTCGCGGCGCTGGGCGCCGGTCACGTGCCGCCACGGTTGGCCGAACCGCTCGGCGCGCTGGCCCGGCGTGTACCCGTCGTGCTCACCACCCGGACCGGCGCGGGCGCAGTGCTCTCGCACACCTACGGCTACCCGGGTTCCGAGACCGATCTGCTCGCGCGCGGGCTCATCGGCGGTGGCCTGCTGGACGCGTACAAGGCGCGGGTCCTGTTACGAGTCCTGCTCAGCTGCGGGCACGATCGCTCCGCGATCGCCGCCGCGTTCGCCCGCGCCGGCTCACTCCTGGCCGAGGTTGGCACCCATGCCGCCGATGTACAGCGCGAGTGACGGGCGGATCAGGTCGGCGGCCAGGCCTGGCCGTACCACCCCTCGACGATCTGCGGCCCGGACGCGCCGATACCGAGGACGAACCGACCGCCGCTGAGGTGGTCGAGCGTCATCGCGGTCGCCGCCGGGGTGCGTGCCCGAGAGCTGCAGCAGCGTCGTGCCCAACCGCACGCGCGACGTGGACGCCCCCCACCAGGCCAGCGGGGCCAGGCAGTCCGAGCCGTACGCCTCGGCCGTCCAGATCGAGTCGAAGCAGAGCGACTCGCACAGGCCCGATCGCCTCGGGGACGCCGGCGGGCGGACCGGAGGACCAGTAGCCGGTGTGGTACCCGAGCTTTACGCTGCCGCCGCCTCCTATGTATCTGATTGGGATATTCGCGACTCTATCCAGGCACGGCCTGGTTGCAGAGCGCGGTTGTCGCGTCCTAGCCTCTGGGCGAGGTCTGCGGAACGGCTGGTCCGTCCCGCGGTCACGGTGGAGGATGGACCGATGCTGGGCTCCGTATCGCGAGTCGACCTGCCGCCTCCGGGCGGTATCGCGTGGTTGGAGGTATCCGCCGAAACCACCGATGCGTGGCCGGCACGAATCCGGATGGGGCCACTGGGCCTGCAGATCGCGCCGCTCACCCGCGCGCGTGCGGGTTACTACTTCAAGGGCGCCCGGCTGCGCGGTACTCGTTGCATGTGGGCGGCCTCGACGCTCTGTGGCGCCGAGCTGACTCGTGGCGCCCGCGCACCCCACCCGCAGGGCGAGACGTCCGTCCACGTGTTGATCCGCGCCGAGAACTCGGGCTCGGTGTTCGACTCCAGCACCGCTTTCAACCGGGGTGTGCTGCGGGTGATCGACCCGTCGCACGCGATCGACGAGGTGTTTCACACCAACTCGCACCTGTGCACCTTCAACGTCCATCAGCCGACGCTGGGGATGGAGCCGGCGAGTATCGCCGCCATGTACGGGCAGACGTACCCGCTGACCCGGTTCCAGTCACACCTGCTGCGCTCGGCGGCGAACCTGCTGCTCGCCGATACCGAAGGCGTAGGCAGCGCGTCGACGCTGGTCGGTATCGACCGCTACCTCGGCTCACTGGCCGGGCTGGTGCTGCGCTCGTCGGTCAGCCGGATGGTGGACGGCGAGCAGGTCGCATCCGTCCGCGCCCGCACCGAGACGATCATCTACGAGCAGGCAACCGACCCGCAGCTGACGCCGGCCGCGATCGCCGCGCAGCTCAGCGTGTCGCTGCGGCAGCTGTATCGCGCGTTCAACGGCTCGGAGAGCCCGGCGGCGCTGATCCGCAGGCGGCGTTTGGAGCGTGCCGCCGAGCTGCTGGCGTCGCGGCGTGCGATCACCAACGTCGAGTCGGTCGCGCAGGAGTGCGGCTTCGCCTCGGCCGAGTACTTCTCCCGCGCGTTCCGCCGCGAGTTCGGGCTGAGCCCGCGCGCCTACCGTTCGGCGCATCGCGAGATCCCGACCGGTACCTGACGGGCCTATCCATGCCGGACGCTGTCCCGTCGACGAACTGGGCTCGCAACGTCACGTTCGCGGCTCGTGCGCGGCACCGGCCGGCCGGCGTGGCCGAACTGCAGGAACTCGTCGCGCACAGCTCACGGCTGAGGGTGCTGGGTACCGGTCACTCGTTCAACCGGATCGCGGACACGACCGGCGACCTCGTGTCGGTCGCGGGCCTGCCCCCGGTGGTGCGCATCGAGGGAACGTCGGTCACGGTGAGCGCGGGGATGGCATACGGCGAGCTGGCCGAGCACCTGCACCGGGCAGGCTTCGCGCTGCGCAACCTCGCGTCGCTGCCGCACATCTGCGTGGCCGGTGCGTGCGCGACTGGAACGCACGGCTCGGGCAACTGCAACGCCTCGCTCGCAGCGTCCGTGTCGGCGGTGGAGTTCGTGCGGGCGTCGGGCGAGCTCGTCCGGCTGGGTCGCGGTGACGACGGCTTTCGTGGAGCGGTGGTCGCGCTGGGCTGTCTCGGTGTGCTGACGAGCATGACGCTCGACGTGGTGCCCACCTTCGAGCTGCGCCAGCAGGTGTACCTGGACCTGGCGTTCGACCAGCTTGTCGGGCACTTCGACGAGATCTTCGGGTGCGCGTACAGCATCAACGTGTTCACCAACTGGCGCGAATCTGCTTTCCGCGTATGGGTCATCTCGCTCGATGACGCCGGAAGTGAGGTTCCGCTGTCGCTCGGCGCGACGCCGGCCACGGAGCCGCAACACCCGATCCCGGGAGCGGCCGCGGACAACTGCACCGTCCAGGGGGGTGTGCCCGGCCCGTGGCACGAGCGGCTGCCGCACTTCCGTCCGGACCTCACGCCGAGTGTTGGCGACGAACTGCAGTCGGAGTACCTCATCGCATACGCCGACGGGCCTGCGGCGATCGAGGCGATCGGCCGGGTGCGCAGCCAGGTCGCGCCGGCCCTGCTGACCGGCGAGATCCGCACCGTCGCCGCCGACGACCTGTGGCTGAGCCCGAGCTACGGACGGGACAGCGTCGCGTTCCACTTCACCTGGGTCAAGGACGATGACCTGGTCCGGCCGGCGATCACTGCGCTGGAGTCGGCACTCGCCGGGTTCGACGCGCGTGCGCACTGGGGCAAGCTGTTCTCCGTCGAGCCGGCGCTCGTGCAGCGACAGTACGAACGGCTGCCGGACTTCCGGCGCCTGATGGCCGAGTACGACCCGCACGGCAAGTTCGGCAACGAGCTGGTCGAGCGCTACCTGTCCGACCCCGATGCGGATCAGGTGGCCGACTGACGGCGAGGTCAGCGACTGCGCCGATCACACTCGCCCGAGCGCAGCACGCGACCCGCGGCTATGACCTACCGCGGGGAACGGCGAACGTCTGCAGCGTCGCCGATCCCGGCCGCACCTGTGCCCAGGGGCCGGCCAGGTCGAAGATCGCGATGCAGCCGGTGGGGTAGTCGCTGCGCATCCGGGTGCGCGCGTCGTCATCACCCTCGCCGTCGTCGAGCGCAGCCGCGAGCTGGGCGAAGGACGGGTTGTGACCGACCATCGCGAGGACCTGGATGTTCTGGGGCGTGCCGCTGATCGTCGCAAGCAGGGACGTGACGTCGTTGTCGTAGATCCGGTCGTCGACGGCGAGCTCGATCACCGCAGCGAGCTCGGCCTGCGCGCCGGCCCAAGTCTGTCGCGCCCGAAGGGCCGGCGAGACGACGACGAGGTCCGGCGCCACGCCGGCCCGTTCGAGGAAGCGCCCGATCGCGCCCGCATCGTCGCGGCCACGCGGGGCGAGCGGGCGAACGATGTCGAGTGCGCCGTCGGCGGCCTTGGCGTGGCGGATCAGGACGAGCCGGTGCGGTGTCACGCGTCCAGTGTTTCAGCCCGGGGCTCAGCTGATCCCGGCCTGGGCCCGCGCGGCCTTGATTGCCGCTGTCAGAGTCTGCAGGTCGAAGGCCCCGTAGTGGCGCTGGCCGTTGATGAAGAACGTCGGCGTGCCGGAAACCCCGCTCAGATCAGCAGATTCGACGTCCTGCGCGATCCTCGTCGCGTGCACATGCCGGACGAGATCGTCGTGGAAGCGGTCGGGATCCAGGCCCAACTCGTTCGCGTACCTGACCAGATCCGGCGCGCGCAGCCCGTCCTGGCGGCTCAGCAGCAGGTCGTGCATCGGCCAGAACGCGTCCTGTGCGGCGGCGGCCTCGGCCGCCTCTGCGGCGAGTTGGGCCTGCGGGTGGACGTCGGTGAGTGGCAGGTGCCGCCAGACGTAGCGGACGTCCCGCTCGGTGATCAGGTCACGCACGACCGGCTCGGCCCGGCCGCAGTACGGGCACTCGAAGTCGCCGAACTCGATCACCGTGATCGCCGCGTCGGCCGGGCCGCGGATGTGATCGCGGGACGGGTCCACCTCCGGGATCAGGTCCTGGATGAGCCGAGGGTCACCGAGCAGCGCACGGGCCCTGCGCGCGGGCGGGAGCAGTGCGGTGAGCCGGTACACGGTCCACGTCAATACCGACGCGACGAACGCCGCGGACAGAGCGCCGAGCTTGGCCTCGTTCAGCTGCTCCGCGTAAAAGGCCCGCGTGGCGATCAGCAGCGCGACGGTGAAACCGATACCCGCGATGGTGCCGCTGCCCGCGACCGCGGCCCAGCCGACCGGCGGGCGGACCCGACCGCGGCTGATGCGGGTCACCGCCCACGAGGTGCCGACGACCGCGACCGGCTTGCCGACCACGTAACCGATCAGGACGCCGAGGGTCACCGGCGCGGTGAACGCGTGCGCGAGGAACCGGCCGTCGAGCACGATGCCCGCATTGGCCAGCGCGAACAGCGGAACGATGAGGTAGCTCGTCCAGGGGTGGTAGAAGGTCTGCAGCCGCGCGTTCGGTGACAGCGTGGATGTCAGCCCGGCCGTCGCCGATCGCGCGAGTTCGGGCGTCGGCTGCTCGCGGAACCGGCGGACCAGTCCGGTCGCCTCCTCCAGATCGCCGCGAACCGGCGAGTACGCCGAGGCGGACAGGCCGATGGCCAGGCCGGCGACCACCGGATCGACCCCGCTGGCCAGCAGGGCGGCCCAGACGACGAGGCCGAGCGCGGCGAATACCGATCGCTGCCGCATCCGCAGCCTGGCGACCACGAGGAGAACAGCGAAGGTGAGCACCGCGATGACGAGCGGCACCACCCGGATCCGCTCGCTGTAGACGACGGCGATCACGACCAGGGCCGCCAGGTCGTCGACCACGAAGACCGTAAGCAGGAAGACCCGCACCCGGTCGGGAACGTCGCGGCCGAGCAGCGCGAGCAGGCCGAGGGCGAGAGCGGTGTCCGTCGACATCGCCACGCCCCAGCCGTGCGCGCTCGATCGTCCGGCGTTGATCGCGAGGTAGATCAGCACGGGGATCGCCATGCCGACCAGGCCGGCCGCGAATGGGAGCACGAACCGCCGGCGCTCGCGCAGGTCGCCGAGATCGAACTCGCGCCGCGCCTCCAGGCCGACGACCAGGAAGAACAACGTCATCAGCCCGTCGTCGATCCAGGTCCGCAGGTCGTGCGTGATGCCGACCGTCCCGACACGGATCGACAGGTCGGTCCGCCAGAGCGACTCGTACGAATCGACGGAGATGTTCGCCCAGATCAGCGCTGCGACGATCGCCGCGACCAGCACGCCTGCGCTGCCGGACTCGGTCTGCAGGAACGAACGCAACGGGGCGGACCGGCTGCGCGCCCAGAGCGTTCGGCCCCGCCACGCGGGCTCTGTGGGCGCGTCGTCAGCCATCGATGCCCACGACGTGAGCGTACGTCCGGCCGTGGGGCGGGTGGGACTTGAACCCACGCGTGGCGGATTATGAGTCCGCTGCTCTAACCAGCTGAGCTACCGCCCCGTCGTATCCGTGCCCGCCTGCTCAGCGGCGCCCGCGAGGGGCGACTGCCGGACGACGACGCGCCCAGTATGGCCTACCCGCCGACGGCCGCCGCGGCACGGCATCCTCCGAACACCGCGGAGCTTCGGGGCAGGACCGTGCCGGCGCTCCGGTAGCTCACCCGGCGTCGACGGTGATCGAGCGGGCCGGGCCGAAGCCGGAGTCCACCGCCTGCAAGGTCCAGCGGTCGGGAGCAACGGCCGTCGCGGAGAGGCAGAACCGGCCGAGCAGTGTCGCCAGCCCGCGCGCCCAGACATCGCTGAGCCAGGAGAACGGCAGCGCCAGCCGCACCACATCGGCCTCTCGTGTCAGGGCCGGAGCCTGACCCGGGTCGCACATGCTCAGCTCGACCACGGCGCTCGCATCGCCGAGCCAGGAATGCACGGCCGCCACCGCGCGCCCGTACAGCGCGGCGTGCAGCGCGGGCAGCGCCACGGCCACCGAGGCGTCGTTGCTGTCGATGCGGTCGGCCCAGGTGGCGGCGACCGTGGCGACGAGCCGATCGGCCAGGCCGCCGAGTCCGAGCAGCGCGATCACCTCGTCCTCGTGGTCGCCGGCCACGCCCGGTACTGCGCCGGATCCGATGGGGCTGTACGACGTCCAGCCCTGCTTTCCGCCACGTCCCCTCCGCCGCGGTTGCTGGAGCGGCGCGAACCGGGCGACGGAGAGGGTGGACGCGTAGGCGGAGGAGCTCGACCCGACGTGCGAGTGCCCGACGCGCGCGTGCCCGGCGTAACTCTCGCCTACGGTCACCGGATCTGCCGGGCCGCGGCTGGCAAGGACGAGCACGTCGAGGTCGGCGCGGTGTCGGGACCACCGGTCGACGATCTCGATGCATGGGCTCGGGTCGGCGCCGAGTGCCGACAGGGTGCGCTCGCGATCGGCGTCGGGGTGGTCGGTCGTGGTCAGCTCACCGGCGGCCCAGTCGAGCGTGTGATCGTCGTCCCCACAGCGCACGGGAACGGACAGGCTCGGCAGCGTCGCCGCCCTGGCGCCGGTCACGCGTCGCCGCCATCGTCGGGTGCCATGTGCCAGTGCAGCGGGATCGTGACGACGGCGCGCGCCCGGTCAGTCGTCAATGCGAGGTCGAGCCGGTTCGCGAGCGGGTCGAGCGCGGGCCAGAACTCGACCTGGCCCTCCATCGAGTCGTCGCCGCCGCCGAACGAACCGAGGCCGCCGAGGTAGGCGTTCCCGCGATCGTCCTTGCCGGAAAAGGCGATCCGGGATCGTTCGAGCCCCGCGTGGAACGGGCCGTCCATGCCCGCACCGGCGATCTGCACGTCCAGCTCGTAGGCGTCACCGCTGGAGCGCAGCTCGGCCAGCGCCGCGCTGACGCCGTCGAAGACCGGCGTCACCACTCCGATCAGCAGCGAACCGCGCGGTCCGCCACCGAGACCGCGGCGCGCGATCAGTGAGCGCCACGGTTCCGGCAGGGCGGGGCCGACGGGTGCCTGGCCGCCGAAGAAGTTCTGCAACGCGTCGGCCACGGTCAACGCCTCGTCGATGGTGGGCGAGGTCGGCGCGAGCGCACCGCACGCGACGAGCGCGTCGACGGCCGCGTCCAACGAAACCGAACCGTGGTGGTGCGGTGAGCCGGAGCTCGACAGCTGGTGCCACAGGTAGCGCTCGGCCGCATCGGTGTCGCCGAAGGTCTCGACCTCGACGGTGCCGTCGAACTGCTCGTCGACGAGCTCGACCCGCTCGCCGAGCAGTTCGAGCCAGCGCGTGCCCGGCGCCAGCGGCTGCGACGCGGTGTAGTAGCCGGTCCACTCGCTGTCCGAACCACCGCCACTGAAATGCAGCATCGCGCTCGTGCCTTGATCGTCAACCACCTGGACGCTGTTCGGCCCACCGCGGTGCGGTCGTGGCCCGTGTCGAGATCGGCGGGGCGCAGCGTCCATTCGCATCGTGACCGCCAGCCGGGTCTCGTCCGCGCCGAGCGACGCGTAGCGGAGCTCGAGCTGCCCCGGCGGCTGGTCGAAGGTGTGCCCGCAGCGAACGATCCGCCGCGGTGCCAAGGGTGTGACCGGTGTCGAGCGGGGAGTCGATCGTTCGTAGTGACCCATCCCGCGCAGCGCGCGCGCCCGCTGGTAGTCGGTGATCACCCGGCGCGCGGTGGCATCCGGCACCGCATCGACGGCGAGCAGCGCCCGCGCCCGTTCGAGCAGCGGGTCGTCCCACGGCGCGCCGTTCTCGCCGGACAGCAGTGCATTCTCACCGCACAGGCGCAGGTACAGCTCGGCATCGAACCCGCTCACTTGTCGCAGCCTGCCAGACTGGGCGCATGGGAGGGCAGTCCGCGACGGTGGCCGCGCTGGGCGTGGCGATCGCCGCGCGAGTACCGGTGCTGCTGTGGGGCCCGCCGGGCAGCGGCAAGACATCGGCGATCCGCGCCATGGCCGACGCCGCCGGATGGCCGTGCGAGACCGTGATCGCCTCGATCCGCGAGCCCTCCGACTTCGCCGGGCTGCCCGTGATCGCCAGTGTCGACGGTGGCACCGACACCGCGCGGGTCGACTTCGCGCCGCCGCGCTGGGCACTGCGGCTGTCCGACGCCGGCCACGGGGTCGTGTTCTTCGACGAGGTGTCCACGGCGCCACCCGCCGTGCAGGCCGCCCTGCTTCGGGTCGTGCTGGAGCGGACGGTCGGCGACCTCACCCTGCCCGAGGCCGTATCGGTGGTGGCCGCTGCCAACCCGCCCGAGCAGGCCGCCGACGGCTGGGACCTGTCGCCTCCGCTGGCGAACCGGTTCTGCCACCTCGACTGGCCGCTGGACGCCCGCACGCTCGCCGACGGATTCGTCAGCGGCTGGCCGACACCCGCGCCGCCGCGCCTGCTGACCGGGTGGCAGGCCCGCGTCCCGGTGACCCGCAGCTGGATCGCGGGCTTCATCACCGTCCGTCCCGAGCTGGCGCTGTCCGTGCCCGAGGATCTCGTCGGCGCCGGCCGGGCCTGGCCGAGCCCGCGCTCGTGGGACATGACCGCCCGGCTGCTGGCCGCCGCGGAGGCAGCCGATACGGGCGACGGCGTCTCGTCGCTGCTCGTCCGCGGCTGCGTCGGAACCGGTGCGGGCGTCGAGTTCCTGACCTGGCTGGACGAGGCCGATCTGCCCGACCCCGAGGCGGTGCTTGCCGATCCGGACAGCTTCGTGCTGCCCGCTCGCGGCGACCGGGCCTACGCCGCGCTGTCCTCGATCGCCGCCGCGGTCGCGGCCGATCCAGGCGGCGGGCGGTGGGAGCGGGGCTGGCGCGCGTTCGGTCGGGCGTCCACTTCGGCACCGGACGTCGCCGCCGCGGCAGCGCGCACGCTCGCTCGGTGCCGGCCACCCGGCGCACCGCTGCCGCCCGAGGTCGACCTGTTCGCTCCGCTGCTGCGGGATGCGGGTCTGCTCACGCGATGAGCGCTCGCGCGATGCAGCCCTCCTCGATTGATGCCCCGAAGGTGGCGGCGGCCCGGCTGTGGGCGGCGACGCGGATGCCGTACCTGGCCAGCGCGCTGTTCGCGTGCAGCGTCCGAGCGACACCGGACACGGGAACGATCGCCGTCGACCGTAGCTGGCAGGTCAGCGCCGATCCGGCCGTGGTGGTGCGCCTTGACGTGGACGAGCTCGGTCGCCTGCTCGTGCACCTGGCCGGGCACGTGCTGCGAGATCACGCCGCGCGCGCCGACACGGTGGGCGTCGACGACGACGGCGGCCGGGCGTGGTGGGGTCGCTGTGCCGACGCGGAGATCAACGACGATCTGCGCGCCGACGACTGCGTTCCGTCCGTGGCCGGTGACCAGCCCGCCGACCTGGGCTGCGCCGACGGCGGCCTGGTCGAGGCGTACTTCGGTGCACCGGCGCGCGGCGAGCGCCGATGGGACTGCGGATCCGGTGCGGACGGGCTGCCCCGTCCGTGGGACGGCGCACAGGACGGGCTGAGCCCGACCCAGGGCGAGCTGTTGCGCCTTGGCGTCGCGGCGGACATCCAGCGACGGCACCGCGAGGAACCCGGAACGGTGGCCGGCGGATGGCTGCGCTGGGCCGAGGCGATCCGGCCGTCGCGGACGGACTGGCGCCGGGTGCTGGCGGCCGAGATCCGCAGCGCGGTCGCCGCGATCAGCGGCAGCGTCGACTACACCTACCGCCGCCCGTCGCGACGCTGCCGGACCAGCCCTCGTGTCGTGCTGCCGTCACTGTTCCGCCCGGTACCGGACGTCGCGATCGTCTGCGACACCTCGGGATCAATGCACGAGCTGCTGCTGGAGCGGGCGCTCGCCGAGATCGATGCGCTGCTCGTGCGGGCCGGGCTGCGCTCGACCCGGGTGCGCGTGCTCGCGGTGGACACCCAGGTGCAGGCGATGCGTCGGGTCAGCCGGGCCACCCAGGTGCAGCTGGCCGGCGGGGGAGGGACGGACATGGGCGCCGGGCTGATCGCGGTGAGCGAGCTGCGCCCCCGTCCGAGCCTGGTCGTCGTCCTCACCGACGGGATGACGCCGTGGCCGGACCGGCCGCCGCCCGGCATCCGCGTGGTGGTCGGGGTGCTCACCGAGGGCGGGTTCGCCTCCGAGTGGTCGCCGCCGCAGTGGGCCCGAACGGTGCTCATCGACGACGTCGGCGCAACGTGATCGGCCAGGACATGCGGCGATCTTGGTGCAGTTCGGTGGGCGCAGCAACGTGCTCGCACCAAGATCGAGACTCGGCCGCGCTTTCGGCCTGGATCGTGTTGCGCATCGGATCCCACGGCCGCTGACCTGCACCATCATTGGCGGCGGCATGGTGGCACTCGGCGAGCACATGCCACCTCAGCGCGTACATGTGAACGCGATCGCACGCATGTCGATCGATAAACGCAAACCGCATCTACCGTGGTCAGCGCGCGGACAGCCGAGGAACGCACTCGGACGAATCGTTGATCAACTGCGGACCGCGGCTGGCTGTCGACCACGACTCGCAGCTGATCTTCGGTGTGCGCCCATCACGTCCGGACCTGCCGCGATGGCACCACCGGATCCGGGCCGAGCCGGGCCGGTCGTAGCCGAACTGCGCACGTCGGCTTCGCGAAAGGTCGATGAGGGCACCCCAAGATGCAGCCGGACTCAGTGCGAGGTGATGAGCTCCCACGGGGTCTGGCCCGGGTCGCTGACGACCACGCCCGGCACGTTGCCGTGCGTGTACCACTTCGCCTGGTAGCCGACGCCCTGGTACAGCACGCGCTGCCCGGCGACGTAGGTCTGCGCGGCCGACCAGTTCGGGTACGTCCCGGCCTTCATCGTCGGCGTCGGCTGCGGGTGCTCGCCCGGGAGCACCGGGCCGATCAGCGTCCACGGCGTGTCGGACGCCGTCGCGACCGGCTCGTCCGGGGTGTCGCCCTGCGTCCACCACTTCGCCTCGTACACGTTGTGGTGCCAGACGATCTTGGTTCCCTGCGCGTACGGCAGGTCCGGGTTCCAGATCGGGTACGGCGAGGTCGCCGGATCGTCGGCCGTCGTGGGCGCCACCACGACCGGGGACGAGCCGGTCGGCGCCGAACTGCCCGGCTGGACCGGCGCAGTCGCCGTCGTGAACCGGCCGAAGACCCTGGTGAACGCGGCCGGTTTCTGGTTCACGCCGCTGCAGTTGGGGGAGACGACGGCGACGTCCGCGTAGTTGGGCCCGCAGGACTGGTCGCGGTTCACCGACCACATGGACAGTCGGCGCAGGTGGTGGCGCTGCGCGAAGGCGAGCAGCTGCGTGGCATCGTCGAGGCCGAACCGCTCGGCGACGACGTCGTTCTGGCCGATCATCGGCGTGGCCCCGATCCGTTGCCACGCCGCGTCGGTGCTGAGCTGGACGCCGATGGACTTGTAGGCAGCGGCGAGCTGACGGGCCAGGCCGGTGAGCGCCGACTCGTTGGCCACGGTCAGCGACTGGCCGGCGAGCAGCGCCTGGCCGTAGTCCATCGTCATCCCGTTGACGCCGGCGAGGTCGACCTTGGCGGACAGCATCGCGGACAGCACCGCGGACCCGTCGCCGGTCAGGCCGGTGGGGGACAGCGGCAGGGTCAGCCAGACCTGCAGCGAACGCCCGGCCCGCTTCTCGGCCTGCTGGAGCTGGTAGATCGCCGCCGCACGCCGCGCCGACACGTCCGGCGCCGACGCGGTCGTGCCCTCGACGTCCAGGTCGATGGTGTCGACCGAGTAGCGGTGCAGCACCGAGGTGTACGCGGCCAGGAGTTGCTGCGGATCGGTGCAGTCGATGCTCAGCTCGGAGTTGGCCGCGCCGCCGAAGGAGACCGCGACCTGGCCACCGCGCTGGCGCAGCCGGGCGATCCGCCGGTCGAGATCCATCGTGCCGGCCGCCTCGCTCAGCGAGTAAGCGCCACCCCAGCTCGGGTCGCACGCGTCCTTCGTCGAGCTGACGACGAAGCCCAGCACCAGGCTGGCCGAACTGGACTGGGACGGGTCCTCGAAGGCGTACTGGGGAGTGGCGGTGACGTCGACGTACGGCATGAACGAGGAACGGGGTACGGGCTCGGCCGTCGAGCGAGTGATGGAGCGGAAGCTGATGACGCCGGTGGTGGCCGCGGCCAGCACCGCGATCACGACGAGGATCCGCAGCCAGGACAGCTGGCGCGGGGTCTCCGGCCTGATCTCGACGTCGAGGACGGCAGCGGCGTGCGCCCGCTCTTCGGGGGTCATCGGCCAGCTACTCCCACGCTCGTGGATCGGTGTGGCGGCGACAGGGGTCTCGTCCGCTCGATCTCGGGGTTCCGAGTGATGTTAGATTAGTGTAAAGTTTCCTCGAATGCCAAGTCGCCCGGCGATTCACGACGCAAGACCCCGCCCCAGCGACATCAGGTCCCCCGCCAGGAGTGTCGTTGATGAGGTCCAAGCGCGCCGAGAACCGCCCCCGCAGGCAGTGGGGCGCGGACCGGCGAACCCGGCCGCTGCCGCCGGTGTCCCCGCCCGCAAGCGACGCGATGATCACGCTCGGTCGCCTCGGCATCGTGGTGACCATCCTGGCCTGGGCCGCCTACCTGACCGCGACCATCGTGTCCCAGCTGGTCAACCGTGGGCTGCAGGGCATGCGCTTCATCTCCGAGGGCACCGGCTACGTCGTCATCGTCTCGTTCCTGACCCTGTCCTCGCTGCTGTATCTCGTCGCACGGCAGGGTTCGCTCTACCGCAGCCGCGCGCACCGGCGGGTCCCGCGCGCGGTCATCGACGAGTCCTTCGACGACCAGTTGCCGACGATGACCGCGTTGATCCCGTCCTACCGCGAGGAGGTCGGCACCGTCCGCAAGACGATGCTGTCCGCGGCGCTGCAGGAGTACCCGTTCCTGCGCGTGGTGTTGCTGCTGGATGACCCGCCCCGCCCGAGCTCGGCCGAGCATGCGCGGTCGCTGGCGCTGGCGCGCGGGCTGGCCGCCGAACTCATGGACTGGCTGGCCGAGCCGTGCAAGCGGTTCACCGCGGCGCTGGAGCGCTTCGAGACCTCCACCGCCCGCGACGAGCCGAGCGCGGACGAGCTGATCGCGCTCGCGAACGAGTTCGGCTGGGCCGCGGACTGGCTCGGCGACCGCGCCGACGAGGAGCAGATCGAGGACCACGTCGACCAGTTCTTCGCCGACCAGGTGCTGCGCGCGCTCGCCGACGACTTCGCCGCGGTGGAGACGGCGCTGTTCATGGCCGCGACCGACGGCGCCACGATCGAGCGCACCCGGATGCGGCAGCTGTACCGCCGCCTGGCCTGGACGTTCCGCGCCGAGATCACCTGGTTCGAGCGCAAGCTCTACGCCTCGCTCTCGCACGAGGCGAACAAGGCGATGAACCTCAACAGCTACATCAGCCTGATGGGACGCAGCTTCGAGCCGCGACACACGGCTGACGGGCTGGTGCTCGCGCCTTCGGCGAACACCGGGTCGATCGCCATACCGGACGCGGACTTCCTGCTCACCCTGGACGCGGACAGCGTGCTGCTGCCGGAGTACTGCCTGCGCCTGGTCCACCTGTTCAGCCGGCCGGACAGCCACCGGCTGGCCGTCGCCCAGACGCCGTACTCGGCCTTCCCAGGGTCCGGTACCAGGATGGAGCGGCTGGCCGGTGCGACCACCGACCTGCAGCACATCGTGCACCAGGGCATGAGCTATCACGACGCGACGTTCTGGGTCGGCGCCAACGCGGTGATCCGCAAGAAGGCGCTCGATGACATCGTCGAGGTGGAGCTGCGCGGCGGGCACGAGATCCGCCGGTACGTGCAGGACCGGACCGTCATCGAGGACACCGAGTCGTCCCTCGACCTGGCGATCCACGGCTGGTGGCTGCTGAACTACCCGGAACGGCTCAGCTACTCGGCCACGCCGCCGGACTTCGGTTCGCTCAGCATCCAGCGCCGTCGCTGGGCCAACGGCGGCCTGCTGATCCTGCCCAAGCTGTGGCGCAACGGCCGCGAGCGCACCAAGCGCGGCGAGCACGGCAGCGCCTCGCAGACGCTGCTGCGCGTCAATTACATGGCCTCGACGTGCTGGAGCAGCATCGGCCTGGTCTTCCTGCTGGCCTACCCGTTCGACAACAAGCTGCTGAGCCCGCTGGTCGTGCTCGCCGCCGCACCGTACTTCCTCGCGATGGCCAGCGACCTGCACCGGTGCGGCTACAAGCGCACCGACGCGCTGCGCATCTACGGCTTCAACCTCATCCTGCTTCCGGTCAACCTGGCCGGGGTCTTCAAGTCATTGCAGCAGGCCGTCACCGGCAAGAAGATCCCGTTCGCGCGGACGCCGAAGGTCAGCAACCGCACCGCCACGCCGCTGCTGTTCGCGCTGTCGCCGCTGCTGATCATCGGCTACTCGGTCCTTACCTTCATCCGCGACTACCACCAGCACAACTGGGGCAATGCCGCCTTCGCCGGGCTCAACGCGATCGCCGCGAGCTACGCCGTCCTCGCGTTCATGGGGTTGCGCAACACGCTGACCGACATCTGGCTCGGCTTCGTCGAGCACCTGTACGTCAGCGAGCGGGCGGAGCCGGTGCAGCTCATGCGCGGTCGCCGGATAGCGGTGGCCGAGACGCCGGAGCCGACCTGGCAGGAGGTCCTCTACCGGGGCGTTGCGGCGACCGAGTCGGGCCTGCACGCCGAAGGCGACGGGCCGTTCAAGATCTTCGCCTCGCCGCCGACCGGGCCGCCGACGCACAACCGGCGCGCGAGCGACCGGGTTCCGGTCGATCGCCGCTTCGGCAGCGAACGGCGGGATCGCCGAGCCGGCGACCAGGTCGAGCGGCGCGACCGGCGGGCCGGCGACCGGCTGGCTGCGGTCGAGTCCGTGCCGACCTCGACACCGTAGCGGTGGTCGGCACAGGCCGGATCTGCGTCGTCCTGTTCAGAGCCGCTCCAGCGCCTCGTCGATCCGCTCGAGCTCCTCGTCCGTCTCGCGCGGCGGCCGGCGGATCGTCAGCGCCACCGAGCCGACGACGAGCGCGGTCCCGATCGCGGCGCGCAGCGTGAACGACTCGTTCAGCAGCAGGGCGCCCAGGATGACGGCAACGACCGGGTTGACGTACGCGTAGGTGGAGACCGTGGACAGCGGCAGCCGGGTCAGCACGTAGCCGTAGGCGGTGAACGCAAGGATCGAACCGGGCACGATGAGCCAGGCGAGCGACAGCCACGACGTCGCGTGCACGTCGCCCCACCGCACCTGCGAGAACTCGCCGCTCGCCGCGCCCACGACGAGCAGCACCACACCGGCCACCAGCATCTGCATCGCGGCGCCCAGCAGCACCCGGCGCGGCAGTGGCAACCGGTGCCCCAGCACCGACCCGAGCCCCCACGACGCCGCGGCGACCAGGATGACCACCACGCCGAACGCGTGCCCGCTCAGCGGCCCACCGCCGGCCAGCACGGCGACCCCGGCCAGCCCGACGAGCAGGCCGGCGCCGGTAAGGAGGCGGACCCGCTCCCGCTGGATGAGCACGCCGAACACGACCATCCACAATGGGACCGTCGCCACCAGCACCGCGGCCAGGCCGGAGGGCACAGTGCGCTCGGCCAGCGTCACCCCGCCGTTGCCCACGACCAGCAGCAGCACGCCCACGACGGCGCAGGCGGCCCAGTTCGCGGGGCCGGGCCGGTCGGTCACTCGCGCCTGGGGTGGGCCGCTGCGGAGGGCCAGCGGGTACATCAGCAGGCCGGCCAGCAGGTACCGGCTGCCGGCCAGGATGCCCGGGGGCAGGTCGCGGACGCCGACCCGGATCGCGAGGTAGGTCGAACCCCATACGAGGTAGACCACGACCAGTGCCGTCCACGCCAGCACGCCCGCGCTCATCCGCTGTCTGCTGATGCTCACCCGTCCATCGTCACCGGGCTGTCGCGTCGATTCTCGTCGGGGTCTACAGGTCCACGCGCGAGCCCATCACCACGGTCCGGTCGACCGGTAGCCGGAAGTACGCGGCCGGCGTGGCTGCGTTGTGCGCCAGCGCGATGAACAGCCGCTTGCGCCACGGCGTCAACCCGCCGCCCGGGCCGCGCTCGATCGTGATGTGGGACAGGAAGTAGAGCGCGGTGTCGGTGTCCACCTCAAGCTCGTGGGTCAGCATGAACGCATCGCGCAGCGTCGCCGGGATGTCCTGGTCGTCCTGGAAGCCGAACCGGGCGGCGAGGTGGACGATGCCGTCGTCGGAGTAGCCGAGCGAGTCGACGGACAGCCGCCGGCTGCGCGGGATGTGCGGGACGTTCTCCGACACGACGGACACGATGACGACGTGCTCGTGCAGTACCTGGTTGAACTCGACGTTGGCGCGCAGGGCGAGCGGCACCGTGTCCTTGGTCGGGTGCGGGAAGACCGCCGTTCCCGGCACCCGCGTCACCGGCTCCTGCCGGAGCTCCTCGACGAAGTCGGTCAGCGGCCCTTCGAGCTCGATCCGCCGCTCGGTGATCACGCGCCGCCCGCGCTGCCATGTCGTCATCACGATCACGACGATCGCGCCGATGAGCAGGGGCAGCCAGCCGCCGTGGGCCACCTTGGTCAGGTTGGCGGCGAAGAACATCAGCTCGACGCCGCCGAACACGACCGCCACCACGATCAGCCGCCACACCGCCCAGTGCCAGATCGTGCTCGCGACGATCAGGAACAGCGCCGTGGTCAGGATCAGCGTCCCGGTCACCGCGAGGCCGTATGCGGTGGCCAGCCGGTTCGATGACCGGAACGCGAGCATCAGGATGAGCACGCCACCGAACAGCAGCCAGTTCACGCTCGGGACGTAGATCTGGCCGCCCTCCTTCGTCGACGTGTGCCGCACGGTCAGGTGGGGCAGGAAGCCGAGGCGCATCGCCTGCCGGGTGACGGAGAACGCGCCGGAGATGACGGCCTGGGACGCGATGACGGTGGCGAGCGTCGCCAGCACGACCATCGGGACCCGACCCCAGCTCGGCACGAGGTGGAAGAACGGGTTCGCGACGGCCGCCCGGTCGTGCAGGATCAGGGCGCCCTGCCCGAGGTAGTTGAGTGTCAGCGCCGGGAACACCACGATGAACCACGCGCGACGGATCGGCGGCCGGCCGAAGTGGCCCATGTCCGCGTACAGCGCCTCCGCACCAGTGATCGCCAGGACGACCGCGCCCAGCGCGACGAACGCGATGTACGGGTGGTCGGCCACGAACGTCACCGTGTAGGTGGGGGACAGGCCGCGCAGGATCGCCGGATGGGCGGCGATCCTCGGGATGCCGATGACGGCCAGCGTCACGAACCAGAGCACCATCACCGGCCCGAACAGCCGGCCGACCTGGTGCGTGCCGAAGCGCTGCACGGCGAACAGCACGGCGAGGATGGCGACGGCGATCGGCAGCACGAGGTTCCCGACCCCGGGCGAGGCCACCTTGATGCCCTCGACCGAGGACAGCACCGAGATCGCGGGCGTGATCACGCTGTCGCCGAAGAACAGTGACGCGCCGAGCACGCCCAGCAGCAGCGCGGCCGCGACCAGCCGTCCGCTCGAGCCGGTCCGTTGCCGGGACAGCGCGGCCAGCGCCATGATGCCGCCCTCGCCGTCGTTGTCCGCGCGCAGGATGAACACCACGTACTTGACCGAGACGATCAGCAGGATCGACCAGAACACCAGCGAGATCACGCCGTAGACGTCCGAGCTCGTCGGCTTCACCGCGCCGTGGTCGATGGAGAACACCGTCTGCAGCGCGTACAGCGGGCTGGTTCCGATGTCGCCGAAGACCACGCCGAGCGCGCCCAGCCCGAGCGCCAGCGCACCACCCCCGTGTGCGACCGGATGGGACGTCCGAGCGGCGGTGCCAGGAGCGCGCTCGTCGCTCGTCGCGGAACTCACGAGCACAGTGTGCAGGCACGACCCACCCGCGAGCAGGCGCCCCCGGGTCCACAGCTCAGGTACGGCGCGAATTCACGTCCTGCGCCATTTGGCCTCGGCGAAGCCGTAGACCCCGAACACCACGAGCCCGGCCGCGATCACGTAAAGCAGCCACGACCAGGTCGAGGAGTCGGCCAGCTCGCGCAGCGCGCCGTCCAGACCACCGGCCTTGCGCGGGTCGTACTGGACGGCGGCGACGATCACGAACACCCCGGCGAGCGCGAACACCACGCCGCGCGCCGCCGTCCCGAACACCCCCATGATCTCGACCACCCGGCGCGTGTTCCGGCTCATCTGGCCGAGGTTGAGGTACTTCTCGAACTTGCGGGTCAGCCCCTGCCAGGCCAGCACGAGTCCACAGATCACGACTATCGCGCCGACGATCCCGACCGCCCAGCGACCTCCGGTGTGCCGCATCGCCTTGGCGGTGAACAGTTCCTGCTGGCCGGCCTGGCTGCCGGACCGGCCCTGGATCACCAGCTTGAACGCGCTGACCGCGAAGAACGCGTAGATCAGGCCGCGCACGAACGACTGCACCCGTGGGCCGGCCTTGTGACCCTCGCCGACCACGCCGAACGCGGCCTCGGAGAAGCGCCACAGCGCGTACGCGGCCAGCCCGACCGCGATCACCCAGACCAGTGCGGTACCGCCGGTGTGCCGGGTGAGCGCCTGCAACGCTCCGCGCTGATCGGTCTCGTTGCGTCGCGACCCGTTCGCCAGCGCGATGGCGAGAACGCCGATCAGCAGGTAGATCAGCGCCCTGGCCGCCAGCCCGAGCCGGGCGATGCGCTTCATCGAATCGCCGCGGGCGGCGTGCCGCACCGATGCCGTCGCGGTCATCGTGGTCCACCCCCGAGCGCGTAGCCAGGTCACCGCCATCTCCGACGCCTACCCGCGGGCGGTCCGGTTCAAACCGTCGTCAGTCGAGCGCCCACACGTCGAGGACGTCGCCGGCGGCCAGGGCGGTGACGTCCTCGGGGATGTCGAGCAGCGAGTCGGACGCGGCCAGCCAGCGCAGGAAGTGCGAACCGGGCGGGCCGATCGGGCGCACCGTGCGGGCCGACGGGTCGAGGTAGCCCCGGCGGAACTGGCGCCGCCCGGCCGGCGAGTCCAGCGGCTCGGACAGCGCGGCCCTGACGACGGGGCGGCCGGGATCCGGGAAACCCATCGCCGCGCGCAGCGCCGGGCGCAGGAACACCTCGAACGAGACGAGCGCGCTGACCGGATTACCAGGCATCGTCACCACCGGCACGCCCTCGAACGCACCCGCGCCCTGCGGCATGCCCGGCTGCATCGCCACCTTGACGAACTCGATACCGCGACCGGCCAGCGCGTCCTTGACGACCTCGTACGCGCCCGCGCTCACGCCGCCGGACGTGACGATCAGGTCGACGTCGCCGAGCCGTGGCTGCAGGGCGGCGTGGAATGCGGTGACGTCGTCGGCCACGAAGTGCAGCCGCTCGGCCTGCGCACCGGCTGCGTCGATGGCCGCGGCGAGCATGACGCCGTTGGACTCGTGGATCTGGCCGGGCAGGAGCGGGCGGCCCGGCTCGACGAGTTCGCTGCCGGTCGACAGGACCAGCACGCGTAGCGCGGGCAGCACGCCGACCGTCGCCTCGCCCAGTGCCGCCAGCAGGCCGAGCTGCGCCGGGCCGAGCACGCTGCCCGCCGTCAGCACCACGTCGCCGACCCGGACGTCCTCGCCTGCCGTCCGCACGTGCGTCCCCGCCGCGCGCCCCTCGCGAATCGTTACCTGCTCGGTGCCGCCGTCGGTGAGTTCGACCTGGACGATCGTGTCGGCGCCGGCGGGCAGCGGGGCGCCGGTCATGATGCGATGCGCCGTCCCCGCTCGCAGGGCGGGGGTGTCCTGCCGTCCGGCCGGGATGTCGGCGGCGACCGGCAGTGTGACCGGTGTCGACGCAGTGGCCGCCGCGATGTCGCTCGCGCGCACCGCATAGCCGTCCATCGCGGAGTTGTCGAAGGCCGGCAGCGGGCGGGCCGCGGTGACGTCGGACGCGAGCACCCGACCGGCCGCGGAGGGGACGGCGAAGTCCTGGGGCTTCGGCGGGCGGATCAGGTCGGCGACGATCACCTGATGCTCGGAAACGGTGCGCATGCCCTCATCCTGCCGCGTCGCCGCCCGGCCGGGATCCCCGTCGTGCTGGGCTCGCTCCTAACCGGCCTTAGGACGGTCTTGATGTTCCCGTGAGGTGTAGCTGACCTTGCCGGTGCCACGCTTCGTCCCGATAGACGTGACCCGAGACGATTGAGGTTCGATGCGCCGACGCACGCTGATCATCAACGGCACCGATCCGCACGTCAGGGGAGCGGGGCCGTACGCGTGAAGCCGGCGCTGCCGCGCCCGCTTCGGACGCACCCATTGCTGACGGGACTGGCCGCGCTGGTGGTCGTCGCCGGCGCCGGCTCGGGAGCCTACTTCGGCCTTCGCAGTGACAACGCCTCGGCCGCCGACCCGACGGCGACGACGCAGACGGTCAGCACCGGCTCGGTCCGGCAGAGCGTGTCGGCCAGCGGCACCCTCGCTCCGGCCGAGCAGGAGAGCCTCAACTTCTCCGCGTCCGGGCAGGTCACCTCGGTGGCCGTGTCGCAGGGCCAGAAGGTCAAGAAGGGTCAGCGACTCGCGAGCATCGACTCGGCGTCGCTGGCAGCCGGTGTCGCGGCGGCGAAGGCGACCGTGGCCAACGGCCAGGCCAAGGTGGACGACGACAGCAGCAACGGCGCGAGCGACACCCAGCTCGCAGCGGACCGGGCAGCGTTGAGCGCGGCGCAGAACCAGCTGACCTCCGCCGAGAAGCAACTGGCCGGCGCGAGGATGATCTCGCCGATCGACGGCGTCGTCGCCACAGTGAACCTCACCGTCGGGCAGTCGGTGTCCGGCAGCGGCTCGGCGGGCTCCGGCGGCTCGGCGGGCTCGGGTCAGGGCGGAAGCAGCAGCGCGTCCACCTCGTCTACGGCGCAGATCCTGGTGATCGGCACGAACTCGTGGATCGTCAACGCCACCGTCGACGCGACCTCGGTCGGCCTTATCAAGACAGGTGATCAGGCGCAGCTCGCGGTCACGGGCTCGACCGGCACGGTGTACGGCATCATCGACTCGATCGGCCTGGTCTCCTCGTCGTCCTCGGGAACGGCCAGCTACCCGGTCGTGGTCGAGGTAACCGGTTCGCCGAGCGGGCTGCACGACGGGGCGAGCGTCACCGCCACCCTGATCTACAAGCAGGTGAGCAACGTGGTCGTCATCTCCGCGATCGCGTTGCACCGCACGTCCTCCGGCGGCACCTACGTCGAGCAGGTCAAGGACGGCAAGACGGTCCGGACCACGGTGGGGGTCGGACTGTCGGCCGGCGGTCAGGTGCAGATCACGTCCGGGCTGTCCGCCGGAGACAAGATCCTCGTCCCGCAGCTCAGCCGCACCGGCACGCGTTCGGGCACGGGCGGCAACGCTCCCCGCGGCGGGACGATCACCTTCCCGGCCGGTGGCCGCTTCGGTGGTGGCGGCGGTGGCGGATTCGGCGGAGGTGGCGGCGCCGGGGGTCTCGGTGGCTAGCGCACCCGCCGCGACAGTCGCCGCCCGCGGCGCGGTGAACGGCAAGGCGGTTATCGAGCTGGACGCGGCGGGCAAGACCTATCGCAGCGGATCGCTCGAGGTGCAGGCCCTGCTCGACGTGACGCTGTCGATCGTCGAGGGCGACTACGTGGCGATCATGGGACCGTCCGGTTCGGGCAAGTCGACGCTCATGCACATCCTGGGCTGCCTCGACGTGGTCAGCTCGGGTAGCTACCTGCTGGCCGGCGAGGACGTCAGCATGATGGACGAGGTCGAGCTCGCCGACGTGCGAAACCGCCAGATCGGCTTCGTCTTCCAGCAGTTCAACCTGCTGCCCTCGCTGACTGCTCTGCGCAACGTCGAGCTGCCGCTGGCGTACGCCGGCCTGCCTCGCGACCGGCGGCGCGAGCTGGCCCGTGCCGCGCTCGATCGGGTCGGCCTGGGCGATCGGGCCGATCACCGCCCGGGCGAGTTGTCCGGTGGGCAGCAACAGCGGGTGGCGGTCGCCCGGGCCGTGGTCAGTGAACCGGCGCTGATCCTGGCCGATGAGCCCACCGGCAACCTGGACTCGTCGGCGACCGCCGACGTGCTGAGCCTGTTCGGCGAGCTGCACGAGCAGGGCCGCACCGTCGTGCTCATCACGCACGAGGCCGAGGTGGCCGGCCGGGCCGACCGCGTCATCCGCATCAGGGACGGGCGGATCGCCTCGGACGGGCTGGACGAGGTACGAGGGGGTGGCCGATGACCTGGGCCGACATCCTGGGCAACGCCTGGGACGCGATCCGGACCCACCGGCTACGTTCCACGCTCACCTCGCTGGGCATCCTGATCGGCATCGCCGCGGTGGTGCTTACGGTCGGTCTCGGCCAGGGCGCACAGCAGCAGGTCGCCAAGCAGCTGTCCGCGCTCGGCGGCAACCTGCTGATCATCTCGCCGGGCAGCTCGACGACGGGCGGCGTCCGAGGTGGTTTCGGATCGGCTTCGACGCTCACGGCGGCCGACGCGAGCGCGCTGTCATCCAAGACAGCCGCGCCGGACATCAGTGGCGTCGCTCCGGTCGTGCAGAGCGGTTCCGAGTCGCTCGTGAACGGGGCGACGAACTGGACGACGACCGTTGTCGGAACCGTGCCCGCCTGGGAATCGGTCCGCGGCCGGACGCTGTCGTCGGGGCGCTTCATCAGCGCCGCCGACGAGTCGAGCGCGGCCGCGGTGACCGTGCTCGCCTCGGACACCGCCAGTGAACTGTTCGGCCCGCTCGATCCCGTCGGCCAGAGCGTGACGATCAACAGCGTTCCGTTCGAGGTCATCGGGGTGCTGACCTCGGCCGGCTCGGACTCCACCACCAACCTGGACGATCAGGCGATCGTGCCGCTCAACACCGCCGCGCAGCAGATCGTCGGCGGGTCGAACCGCACGTCCGTCCAGACGATCTACGTGAAGGCCACCTCACCCGGCCGGCTGAGCGCGGCCTACCAGGAGGCGGACACCATCCTGCAGGGCCGGCACGCTGCGACCGCGTCATCGACGTCGGACTTCTCCATCACGACCCAGCAGTCGGTGATCACGACGACGTCCTCGGTCGACAGCACGCTGACCACCCTGCTGATGGGAGTCGCCGCGCTGTCCCTGATCGTCGGCGGCATCGGGGTCATGAACATCATGCTGGTGTCGGTCAAGGAGCGCACCCGCGAGATCGGGCTGCGCAAGGCGCTAGGGGGCACGCCGGCGCTGATCCGGCGGCAGTTCCTGTCCGAGGCGTCGATGCTCGGGTTGACCGGCGGGCTGCTCGGCGTGGCGTGCGGCGTAGGTGGGGCGCTGATCCTGCCGCACTTCATTGCCAATCCCATTGCGATCTCCCTGCCCTGGATCGGCATCGCCATCGCCGTGGCGATCGTGATCGGCGTGGGCTTCGGCGTCTACCCCGCGGCGCGCGCGGCGCGCCTGTCACCCATCGACGCGTTACGCAGCGAATGAGGCCCTGCAGCGAATGAGGCCTTGCAGCGAATGACGTACCCGACCGCACCGATCGCCGACACCGAGGACATCGCATGAACCACAGCTCGCACCCGCTCACCGCCCGACGGCTCACGCTCGCCACCGCCGGGGGACTGGCCGGAGCGCTGCTGCTGAGCGCCTGCGGCGGTGCCACCGCCGGCACCGGGGTCTCGACGCCGCCGTCCTCGACCAGCAGTTCCGGCGCGTCCGGAGCCGGGCCGGCGCGTACGGGGAACGTCGGCCCTGCCGCCTCCGGCCTCGTGGCCCAGATCTCGGGAACCACCATGCAGGTGCAGAACCAGCAGAGCGGCCAGGTGGCCGTCACCTGGAGCGCATCGACCCGGTTCACCCAGACCGTGCCCGCCGCCCTCGCCGCGGTGCACGTCGGCGACTGCCTGGTCGCAGTCGCCGCGTCGGGCACGGCGTCGACCGCGACCTCCTTCACGGCCATGACCATCGCGGTGTCGGCGCCGGTGAACGGTTCGTGCACGGGCGGCGGCGCCCGGACCGGCCAGCGGCCGTCCGGGTTCCCGTCCGGGCAGCGACCCTCGGGGTTCCCGTCCGGTGGCCGTCGGCCCTCCGGAGCTCCGTCGGGAACGGCGGGTCGGTCCGGCTTCGGAGCGTTCGCGACCGGGAAGGTTACCGCGGTGTCCGGTTCGTCGGTGGTGCTGGCCGCGCAGTCGTTCGGAAGCCAAGGCACCGGGACCACGACGAAGACGGTGATCGCCGGATCGACGACCAAGATCACGACCGAGTCCGGCGCCACGGCCGCTGCGCTGAAGGTCGGCCGCTGCGTGAGCGCGCAGGGCAAGGCCGGCTCGAGCGGCGCCGTGGCGGCGACCCGCGTGCAGATCACCGACGCGACGAACGGTCAGTGCAGCACCGGTTTCGGCTTCGGGGGACGCAACGGTGGCTGACCGGTCGCAGGCCCGGAGGTCACGGCGACGCCGAACCCGCCGTCGCCTGGTTGTCGTGATCGCTGCCGTGGCGCTCGTCGGCGCGGGCAGCGCTGTCGCGATCGCGAGCACGGCGAGCGGCGGCCCGTCGCTGCGCGTGGCGAGCGTCGTCCGGGGGTCGGTGACCGAGACCGTGGAGTCCTCCGGCACGGTCAGCTCCTCCTGGAAGTCGGTGCTCTCCTTCCCGGTGTCCGGCACGGTCAGCTCCGTCCGGGTGAAGATCGGCGACGCGGTCAAGGCGGGACAGACACTGGCCGAACTGGACACGACGTCCTTGCAGAGCGGTGTCGACGCGGCCCGAACCTCGCTGGCCTCGGCCAAGCAGCAGCTCGCGGCCGATCGAAGCGGGCAGGTCAGCTCCTCCGGCGGTGGCTCGTCGGGCGCGGGCACGTCCTCCGGTGCGGGCACGTCCGCGGGACTGGCTGCGTCCGAGCAGAGCGACTCGTCCACCTATCGGGCCCTGACGGCCGCGGCTCCCTCGTCCGGCACCTCGACCGAGGCACCGATGTCCAAGGCACCGACGACCGCTGCCGGGTCGGAGACCGTCAGCCAGCTGATCAAGAAGGTCGAGGCGGCGCAGACGGCGCTCATCACGGCGCAGCGCGACCTCGACACCGGCCAGGCCGAGGTCGATGCCGCGCAGTCGAGCGTGGCGGCGGACGTCGTGCAGAACACCAAGCTCCGCGACGCGCAGCAGAGCGCGTGCGGCACCTCCGGCTCCACACCGTCGGTTGCCTGCGTGAGCGCGATGGCCGACTACGAGGCCTTCGCCGACACCCTGTCCACGGACGGAGCCGCCCTGGGCACTGCGATCAGTGCCCAGGACGCGCGCGTGTCCGCGCTCGATGCGGCCGTCACCGCGCTCGACAACCTGGTGGACCAGCTCCAGGCCGCCGCGGCCAAGTCCTCCACCGGGAGCACCGGTACGGGAGGAACCCACGGGACGGGCAGCACCGGCAGCACCGGCAGCGGCGGCAGCGGCGGGACGCACGGGACGGGCAGCACCGGCGGAACCGGCAGCGGCGGCAGCGGCGGGACGCACGGAACGGGCAGCACCGGCGGAACCGGCACCGCGGCGGGGCAGTCCGGTGCCGCCGGGTCCGGTGCGACGACCAGCCAGCCGGCGAGCGCAGCCCGGCTGGCGGCCGACCAGGCCGCCATCGACGCAGCCTCGGCCCAGCTCGCTCTGGCCGAGCAGAACCTCGCGGCAGCCCGGTTGACGAGTCCGAGCGCCGGCAGGGTCGCCGCGATAGGGCTCAGTGCCGGCTCGTCGTCGGGCGGCGGGACGATCACGGTGGTGGGCACCGGGGTGCAGGGCGTCGAGACCAGGGTCCCGCTCGCCCAGGTTGACAGCGTCAAGGTCGGCCAGCCGGTCAGCATCGTCGCAGACGGGGGGAGCGCGACGCTGCACGGCACCGTCGAGTCGGTCGGCCTGCTGAGCAGCACGTCCGGATCGAGCACCACGTTCCCCGTGCTCGTGCGGCTGGCCTCGTCGAGTCCGCACCTGTTCGACGGCGCGGGCGCGGACGTGAGCATCACGACCGGTACCGCGGCTGACGTGATCACCGTTCCCAACTCGGCCGTCCACTCGAGCGTCGGTGGCCGTCACACGGTCACGGTCGTCAAAGCCGGGAAGACGTCTACCGTCGTCGTGACGGTCGGCCTGCTCGGAAGCGACGTCACCCAGGTGACCGATGGCCTGACTGTGGGAGAGCAGGTGGTGCTCGCCGACCTCGCGCAGCCCCTGCCGAGCAGCAGCACGAACAGCACCGGCACGTTCCGCTTCGGGGGCGGGTTCGGCGCCGGTGGTGCGGTCCGGAGCTTCGGCACGGCCGGCGGTCGGTAGCTTGCCCGCTGACAGACTGCGTGATCAGCTGCGAGAAGCGGTCGCCCTGCAGCCACAGGTCGCAGCTGATCAAGCACAACCCACGGCGAGCCGGCAGCGCACCGTCACACCTCGACCAGCGGCACCTCGCCCGTGATCAAGCGCAGCAACTGGCAGTCGGCGGCGACCCCGGTCAGGACACCCGGGATGTCGGCCCACTCGTCGGCCGTGCCACGCCCACCGCCACGGTGCGTGCCATCGTGCACGATCCCCTCCAGTCCGGCCTCGTACACGGCGTTGATGTTCGAGCTGCTCCACGGCCGCAGCAGCAGGGGCGCGCCGACGTCGCGGACGGCCTGCGCGCCGGCGCGCACCAGCGGGTGGGACGAGCCGCCGGGCAGCGTGAATGCCGCCTGCTGCATGCCGTCGCGGCACGTCACCTGCACGCCCACGTCCGCTGCGATCACGGTCGCGAGGTCGCGGGTCTGCTGCCCCAAGCGGGCCAGCGCCGCCGGATCTGAGCTGCGGATGTCCACGCTGACCGTCCCGGTGGCCGGTGAGTGGTTGAACACCGACCCCGCGAGCAGCTGATTGACCCGCCGCACCGACAGCACGGCGCCCGGGTCGTCGGACTCGGGATGCACGGACGGTGGCGGATCGGCGTGCACCGCGGTGACGAAGCGCGCGATCGCATCGCTCACCTCCGACACGCCTCCGTAGAGCGAATGCCTCGGCTCGGTGCCGAACTCGACGAGCACCCCGTCGAACCCGACCGCGTTCCAGCTGATGGTGCCCACACCGCCCATCAGGTCCACGACCGGCCCGAGGTCCGCACCGCGGTCGGTGCACAGCGCGCGCACGCCGGACAGCCCGGTCTCCTCGCCGAGCACGAACGCGACCGTCAGCAGCCGAAAGCGCCGCGCTCGCGACGACGCGAACCGGATGATCGCCAGCGCCGATGCGTCCGACGATGTCGTCTCGACGCACGGCCCGACGAGCCGGTCACCGTCCACCGCGATGCGCTCGCTCCGCTGCCGGTGTGCTGCGACGGACGCGAGATCGTCCATTGTTGCGAGGAAAGTCAGCGACTGCTCACCGTCGCCGGTCAGGGTGGCGACGACGTTTCCGGCGCGATCGATCTCGACGTGATCGGCGGCCGCGGTCTGCGCCAGCTCGGCGATCACCGACGCACGCGCGCTCTCCCCGCCCTCAGGCGCGGCGACGAGCGCGATCCGTTTCCACTCCTGGACGATTCGCGCCGCGTCGGCCTCGACGAATCCGGTTGCCTGCTGCGCACGGGTCACCCGTCCATCCAACCGCAGGACCCCCGAGCGGCCCAGGTTCGCCACGAGCTAGCAGCAAGATCAGGAGGCGGCCACGAGCACGCCGAGAATGCGGCCCAGCATGTCCGGGTCGACCGGCTCGCCGGTGATCGCCGGCAGGTAGATGTAGGACTCGCACACCCGGACGACCGTGTACGCCAACTCGTCCAGGGGCAGCGGGGTGGCCGCTCGCCCGGCGTCGACATCGGCGGCGATCAGGTCCCGGACCAGGCCGAACAGGCGCGGCTGGTAGCCGCCCGACTTCAAGGTCAGCAGTCGCATAGCGAACTCGCTCTCGCCGTGCAGGAAGCGGCGCACGCCGGGTGTCTCGACGATGCTGCGGCTCCACCGCCGCAGCACCTCCGGCACGCGGGGACCGGCCACGTCCTCGAGCTCGGACCAGGCCGTCATGATGGTGCGCTCGGTCATCGACCACAGGACCTCGACGAGCAGCTGCTCGCGCGAGCCGACCCACCGGTACAACGTCACCCGATTCACGCCGAGCTCGGCCGACAGCGCCTGCATGTCCAACCGCCGGCCGTCGAGCAGCGCGTGCCGGGCGAGCCGGAACGCGTCCAGCGGGGTCGGGCGCGGCGAGTCGGCGGCCAACTGCCGTTGCAGCGGCGTGGCCGAGCGACGGGTCGTTGCATCCACGGCGGCACCTTCCGTGCGCGGTGGGTGTGCGGGACCGTTGCCGTCCCGCACACCCACGACGCCGCTACTGCGGCAGGCCGTTGGCCGGGGCCTCGGACGGTGCGGTGGTGTACGCGGTCAACGGTCCGCTGGTGTCGTCGGTCGTGTACACCGGACCGGTGGGTGTGGCGACGCCGTCGCTGATCTTGACGATCTGCGTGCCGCCGTAGCCGGAGTGATCGGTCGCCGAGAACCGGAACGGCACCAGGCCCGGCCCGCTGAACCCGCCCTTGGCCACGGCCGCGAGCAGCGAGCCACGGGTGAGGTTCTTACCGGCGGACTTGAGCGCCTCCAGCGTCGTGTACGCCAACCCCATGCCGTACTCGACGTTGCCGTCGAACGGAGCATTGTTGTTGTACTTCTCGTTCACCATCCGGAACAGCTTGATCCAGCTGTTGGACGTGTCGCTCGGGATCGGCAGGTAGTCGTCCGAGATCGCGTTCTGCAGCAGCGCCTTGGTGTTGCCCTTCAGGAACCCGGTCAGCGTGACGATGTCCGAGCCGACGTTGGAGATGACCCACTGCGGTGCGTACTTCAGCTGTGCCGCCGTGCCCAGTGCCAGCGCGGTGAAGCCGGGGACGGTGAACGCCGTGACCACCTGGCAGCCGGCCGCCTTGAGCGCGCCGATCTGCGGAGCCACATTGGTGTTCGTCGGCGTGTAGGTCTGCTTCGAGGCGAGCGAGCCGCTGCCCAGCGTGAGCTCGACACCCTGCGCGCCATCCGTGCCGAAGTCGTCACCCTGGCCGAAGCTGCACACCTTCTTGCCGGCGAAGTTCTTCTTGATGTAGTCGCCCAGCACCTTGCCCTCGACGGTGTAGTCCGGCTGCCAGCCGAACGTCATCGGGTACTTGCTGGGCTGGTTCCAGCTGCGACTGCCGGACGAGACGAACAGGTCGGGAACCTTGTTCTGGTTGAGGAAGTTGAGCACCGCTGTGTGCGTCGGCGTGC
The DNA here is from genome assembly GCA_050742975.1 of Jatrophihabitantaceae bacterium. Classification (GTDB taxonomy): domain Bacteria; phylum Actinomycetota; class Actinomycetes; order Mycobacteriales; family Jatrophihabitantaceae; genus JBDTGE01. The sequence continues at coordinate 7,726 of JBOGDQ010000207.1, read as the reverse complement.
CCAGGGCGCCGACCATCGCGAACACCTTGTCCTGCAGGACGAGTTCGCGCGTCTTGGTGGCGGTGGTCGTGGGGTTGTACCCGTCGTCGTCCACCTTGAGCGTGATCTGCCGGCCGTTCACGCCTCCGTTCGCGTTGGCGAACTTGAAGTACGCGGTCATCGCGGCGCTGATCTTCGAGTAGCCCGGCGCGGCCGGCCCGGTCAACGGCTGCGTCGTGCCCAGCAGGATCGAGTTCGACGTGACGCCGGGGTGGCTGGTGTCGCCCGTGGTGGTGTTGGCCTTCTTGCTGCTGCCGCACGCGGCGAGCGTGAGCGCGGCAACCGCAGCGACGGCGCAGACTGCCTGGCGCCTGCGCCTGGTCGGGATCGTCATGACGGACCTCCTGTTGGTTGGGTTGAGCGACGCGGGATACGTACGGCGAGTCGGCGCAGCACGCCCTGGATTCCTCCGGGCAGTGCGAGCATCACGACGATCAGCAGCAGCCCGTAGACCGCGGCCGGCAGGTTGTCGTGCAGCTTCGCCGCCGATGCGGCGGACAGGTGCAGGTTGTCGACCCGGTCGCTGAGGAACGTGCCGAGGTAGACGACCACGATGCTGCCCCACACGGCGCCGGTCAGGCTGCCGAGGCCGCCGATCACGACGGCGGACAGCAGGGTGAGCGAGAGGACGAGGTCGAACGAGCCGGGGGAGGCGTTCTGCACCCAGACCGCGAACACCCCGCCGCCGAGGCCGGCTGCGGCCGCGCTGACGGCGAAGGCGCCGATCTGCACGCGCGGTACCGACAGCCCGCACAGTGCGGACGCGATCTCGTCGTCGCGTACCGCGCGCATGTGACGTCCGACGGCCGAGTGGTTCAGGTTCGCCAGGAAGAACAGGACGATCAGCGCGGCGAACAGGCTGATCCACGCCTGCCAGTGCTGCAGCGTGAAGTTGGCACCGAGGCCGGACGGTGGGCCGTCGAACGGGACGAACAGGCCCTGGTCGCCCTTGAAGAAGGTGCTGTAGTGCGACGTGATCCCGGGCAGTGCGACGCCGAGGGCGAGCGTGGCGCCGGCCAGGTACGGGCCGCGCAACCGGGCGGCGGCGACACCGAAGATCGCGCCGGCCACGGCGGTGACCGCGGTGCCGATGAGCAGTGACAGCGGCAGCACCCATGGCCCGGTGACACCGTGGTTCTCGAAGCGGGTCTGCATCAGCGCGACGGTGTAGCCGCCGATCGCCATCATCGCCGCGTGGCCGAGCGACACCTGACCGTTGCCCCCGGTCAGCATGGTCAGGCCGGCGGCGGCGCAGACGTATGCGCCGAGTTGGGCGAACTCGTAGTTGTGGAAGTCGGCGACCTGGTTCGTGACCACCACGACGACCACGATGCCGAGCCCGAGCAGGAAAAGGTGCCGGGCCAGCGTCGAGTCACGGACTGCGCCTCTCATCAAACCCGCCTCGCCTTGGTCCCGCTGAACAGCCCGTTCGGTCGGGCCAGCAGCACGACGAGCAGCAGGGCCAGCGCGGCGAGCTGGGTCAGGTCGCTGCCCAGGTAACCGCTCGCGTAGGACAGGACCAGCCCGGTGCTCACGCCGCCGACCACCGCACCGACCGGGCTCTCCAGGCCGCCGACGACCGCCCCGGTGAAGCCCAGGACGAAGACGCCGTCCATCGCCTGCGGGTACAGGCCAAGGCCGGACGGGATGACGAGCATTCCGGCGAGCGCTCCGACCAGCCCGGCGAGCGCCCAGCCGAGTGTGAGCATCCGGCCGACGCGCACACCGAGCAGCCGCGCGACCTCCGGAGCGAATGCCGCGGCCCGCATGCGCAGCCCGGATGGTGTCCACGTCAGCAGCGCGGCAAGGGCGAGCATCAGGACGAGCACCGAACCGACGGTGAAGATGTCCTGCCTGGAGAACAGGGAGGTGCTGCCGACGGAGTAGGTCTGCTGGCTGAACGAGGCGGGGAAGTCGCGGTAGCCGATGCCGTAGATCATCCCGACGACGGCTTCGAGCAGGATCAGCAGCCCGACACCGACCACGATCGTGTTCAGCGGCGGCATCGTCTCGGCCCTCCGGAACGCGGTGACCTGGACCAGCGCGCCCAGGACGAGCCCGGCGGCGAGCGCGGCGACGAAGCCGAGCCAGTACGAGCCGCTCGCCTGGGTCACCGAGATCGCGACGTAGGCGGTCGCCATCGCCATCGCGCCCTGAGCGAAGTTGAGCACGCGGGTGGTGCGCCAGATCAGGACCAGGGCGAGCGCGACGGCCGCGTAGATCGCGCCGAAGGAGATCCCGTTGAAGGTGAGGAAGATGAACCGGCTCATCGGGCCGCTCCCCGTGCCGCACGCGCGTCACTCATCTGCGCCGTCATCCAGACCCCTCAGAATCCGAGGTAGCTGTGTCGGAGGGTCTCGTCGGCCTGCAGCCTCGCGCCGGTGCCCTGCACCACGACCTTGCCCAGCGCGATGACCACGCCCTGATCGGCGATCGCCAGCGCGCTGTGGACGTTCTGCTCGACGAGCAGGACGGTGAGTCCGGTCGAGTCCCGCAGGTCGCGCAGCAGCGCCATGATCCGCGCGGTCACGGCGGGCGCGAGCCCGAGCGAGGGCTCGTCCAGCAGCAGCAGGGTCGGACGCGCGACCAGCGCGCGGCCGAGTGCCAGCATCTGCCGCTCGCCACCGGAGAGCTGGTGGCCGTGGAACTTGCGGCGCCGCTCGAGCGGCTCGAACAGCCGGTACACCTCGTCCATCGCGGCCGCGGTGTCCCGCGCAGCACTGGCGCCGCGGCGCCACAGCCCGCCCAGCCGCAGGTTCTCCTCCACCGTCAACTCCGCGATGACGCCGCGTCCTTCCGGGACGTGCGCGACCCCGAGCGTGACCAGCCGCTCGACCGGCACCCGGGTCAGGTCCGTCCCGTTCAGCCGCACCGCACCGGCCGTCGGCCGCAGCAGACCGGACAGCGAGCGGAGCAGCGTCGTCTTGCCCGCACCGTTCGCGCCGAGGACCGCGGTGATCGTCCCCGGCTCCAGTTCGAGCGCGATGTCGTGCAGCACCGGCACCCGCCCGTACCCCGAGCGCAGTCCCTCCACCTCGAGCAGCGCGCTCATGATCTACCTTCCCCGATGACCGCGACGCCGTCGGACTCCGGCGGTACCTCGGCGCCGAGATAGGCGGTCGCGACCACCGGATCGGCCTGCACCTCGGCCGGTGTCCCGGCCGCCACGCGCCGGCCGAAGTCGAGCACGACGACCTGGTCGCACACGTCCATGACCAGGTCCATGTGGTGCTCGACCAGCAGCACCGAGCACGCCGATTCGGCCGTCGGCAGCGAGCGGATCAGCTCCGCCAGCGGGCCGAGATCCTCGGCTCCGAGACCCCCGGCCGGCTCGTCCAGCAGCAGCAGCCGCGGCCGGCTGACGAGCGCACGCGCCAGCGCGATGCGCTTCTGGACGGGGAACGGGAGGGTCGTCGGCAGCCGGTCGGCCGCGTCGGCGACGTCGAGTCGCGCCAGCCACTGCATTGCATCGGCCCGCAGGCGCCGCTCGTCACGATCGCTGCGGGGAAGTGCGAGCAGCGCGCTGACGAAGCCCGCGCGTCGCGAGCGGGCGCCGCCCACCATCACGTTCTCCAGCGCGCTCAACTGCGCGAACAGTCCGACGCCCTGCAGGGTGCGCGCCAGCCCGGCGCCCACCAGCCGGTCCGGCGCCGGGCGGAACGGGGCGCCGTCCCACTCGAGCGTGCCCGAGGTCGGCCGGACGAAGCCGCTGATGACGTTGAACAGGGTCGTCTTGCCTGCGCCGTTGGGCCCGATGACCCCGACGACCGAGCCGGCCGGGACGTCGAAGGAGACGTCCTCCAGCGCGGACAGGCCACCGAAGCGAACGCTGACTCCCCGAACGGCCAGGCCTGGCATGGACACTCCCTCACCTAGCGAGTTGTGCAACACATGGATCAGGTGTTGCAGACGGTAAGGCAGGCCGTGCCACGTTGCAACAGCAGGCCCGAACCCGATGCCGGAATGTTGCCTACTCGCCAGTAACACCGGCTCGCCCCACGCCGATCCGTCCGAGTGGGCTATCCGTTTGACTGCCGGATCTTGGGCGCCAAGTGACTTGGTCTTGACCTAGTCGGAGCCGGTAGCGGCGCGCCAGGGCCGATCCTCGGGCGGCCGGACGAGGCTGCCAGGCCGCGAACGTGGGCCCATCACCCGTGCGGCTCGATCGCCTTGGGCGACGGGTTCGGCCACGAGCTGCCGGTAGGTCGGCGGCGGTGCGCCGGCGGCGTGCTGCAACGGCCGATAGCACAGCAGCCCGACGGTGCACCCGGGCAGCGGCCGTGGGGTTGCCGTAGCGAGCTTCAGCGGGCTTACAGTCGCAGGTGATGCGATCGAGGGGGACATCCATGCACGAGCTTTCGATCTGCGGTTCGATCGCTGACGCCGTGCTGCGCCGCGCAGGCGAGCGTCGTGTCGAGACGATCCACGTGCGCATCGGCCAGCTGCGCCAAGTCGTACCGGACACGCTCAGCTACTGCTGGGGCCTGGTCAGCACCGAGAGCGAGCTGGACGGTTCGGTGCTCGAGGTGCAGACCGTTCCCGCGCGCATCCGCTGCCAGGACTGCGAGCAGACCAGCGAGCTGGGTGAGCTGCCGCTGTTCGTGTGCGGGCACTGCCGCAGCGTCGCGGTGTCGGTCGTCGCCGGCGAGGAGTTCATGATCACTGCCCTCGACGTGGCGAGGGTGTGACGACGATGGGTCGATTCCACCGACATGCCGACGGCACGCTGCACGAGCATGCCGACGGCACGCTGCACGAGCACGAGCCTCGGGATGTCGGCGACCACTCGGGCTATCGGACCGGCAGCGAGCGTATCCACGTGCTGGAGCGCATCTTCGCGGAGAACGACCGCACGGCCGCTCAGAACCGGGCCGAGTTCGCCTCGCACGGTGTGCTGGCTGTCAACCTGATGTCCTCGCCGGGGGCGGGCAAGACCACGCTGCTGCACGAGACGCTGCGCCGGTTCGGCCGCGCAGTCCGCATCGGGATCGTCGAGGGCGACATCGAGACGAGCCTGGACGCGGACCGGCTCGACGGGCTCGGCGCCGCGATCAGCCTCGTCAACACCGGCCACGGGTTCGGCGGCGAATGCCACCTGGACGCGCCGATGGTGCGCTCCGCGCTGCCCCGCCTACCACTGAGCGAGCTCGACCTCGTCCTGATCGAGAACGTCGGCAATCTGGTGTGCCCGGCGGAGTTCGACGTCGGTGAGCATGCCCGCGCGATGGTCTCTGCGATCACCGAGGGCGAGGACAAGCCGCTGAAGTACCCGGTCATGTTCCGTTCGGTCGAACTCGTGTTGATCAACAAGATCGACCTGCTGCCGCACCTGGACTTCGATGTCGACCTGTTCCGCGCCAACCTGCGCTCGGTCAACCCAACGGCGCGGACGATCGAGATGAGCGCGCGTACCGGTGCTGGTGTCGACGAATGGTGCAACTGGCTGCGCGAGCTCCGCGTCACGAGGTAGGAGCGGCCGATCAGCGGCGCGGCACCGGTCCGAACGCGTCGCTGATCCGGCGGACGTCGCGCAGGCGCGGCTCGGTCTGCCCGCGTACCCACCGGCTCACGGTGCGTACCGAGACGCCGAGCTGTCGGGCGGCTGCCTCCTGCGAGAGGCCCTGCTTGCGTAGGACGCCGGCCAGCCAGCCGGCGAACGACCCGAACTCGGGCAGCGGCCCGCCGGCCGTGCCGTCCCGCGCCGGGTCGGCGGCCGACAGCACCTCGACCTCCGCTTCGTCGGGGAACAGCCGGATCACCACGACGAACGAGCCGATGTCGGGGCTGGCTGCGGCGAGCAGCGCGCTGTTGATCGCCTCGGTGATCTGCGGGTGCGGCGCGGAGGGCACGTCCGCCGCGGCGAGCGTCTCCCGAACGAAGGTGTGGGCGTCGGGTAGCGACGAGGGGCGGGCGGGGAACGACTGGCTCAGCACAAAAACCGGCGACACCACGACGGCTGATCCGGCCAGATCGTCGGACGCCGGCGGGTGAGCGGTCGGCTGCTCGGGCGTCATGGCCGGTTCACCTGATCTCCTGGGTGCAGGCTAGCGCTGGCCCGCACGCGAGAACAGCCACCACCGCCAGTTACGGATTCCGGGATTCAGACAGAAATGACCTGTCACTTGTGTCTAGGCATCCTTGACCGACCGTCCTAGCGTTGTGGTCGCAAAGCGGTGTCGTTCGACCCGCGAGCGCGCCGCAGCCTTACGACGCACCGGCCCCCGGACGGCCCGCATCTGGCGGAGTCGAAGGGCGGTGTCGCATGACAGCGACCAAACGGGATCCGAAGCCCGGACCAGCCGAAGCCGAGGACGCACCCTTGCACGTCCTGTGGATCAATGCCGGGCTGAGCTGCGATGGCGACTCGGTCTCGCTGACGGCAGCTACCCAGCCGAGCATCGAGGAGATCGTGCTCGGCGCGCTGCCCGGGCTGCCGAACATTCAGGTGCACTGGCCGTTGATCGACTTTGAATGCGGCCCCGAGCAGGGCGCCGATACGTTCATCGAGTGGTGGTGGAAGGCCGACAGGGGCGAGCTCGAGCCGTTCGTCCTGGTCATCGAGGGTTCGATACCGAACGAGGCGATCAAGTCCGAGGGTTACTGGTGCGGGTTCGGCAACGACCCCACGACCGGGCAGCCGGTGACCACCAGCGAGTGGCTGGACCGGCTCGCGCCGAAGGCGACCGCCGTCGTCGCGGTTGGCACCTGCGCGACATACGGCGGCATCCACGCAATGGCCGGCAACCCGACCGGCGCGATGGGCGTGCCGGACTATCTCGGCTGGGACTGGAAATCCAAGGCCGGGCTGCCGATCGTGTGCGTGCCGGGCTGCCCGATCCAGCCGGACAACCTGTCCGAGACGTTGGTCTACCTGCTCTACCAGGTTGCCGGGGCGGCGCCGATGATCCCGCTCGATGACCAGCTGCGACCGACGTGGTTGTTCGGCGCGACGGTGCACGAGGGCTGCGATCGCGGCGGCTACTACGAGCAGGGCCAGTTCGCCGACGCGTACGGCCAGCCCACCTGCCTGGTGAAGCTGGGCTGCTGGGGACCGGTCGTGAAGTGCAACGTTCCCAAGCGTGGCTGGATGAACGGCATGGGCGGCTGCCCGAACGTCGGCGGGATCTGCATCGGGTGCACGATGCCCGGCTTCCCGGACAAGTTCATGCCGTTCATGGACGAGCCCCCAGGCGGCAGGGTTTCCTCCACGGTCAGCGGCGCCTACGGGACGGTCATCCGCCGGCTGCGGACGATCACGGAGAAGACCGTCGACAAGGAACCCAAGTGGCGGCACACCGGCCGTGAGCTCACCACCGGCTACAAGCGCAACTGGTAGAGGGGCATTACGAAATGACCAAGATCCAAGAGGCGCCGAGCCACTCGCAACACGCCGACTCGGACGTCGTGGAGATGGCGTGGGATCCGATTACCCGCATCGTCGGCAGTCTGGGCATCTACGCGACCGTGGACTTCAAGCAGAAGCAGGTTCGCGAGTGTCACAGCACTTCGTCGATCTTCCGCGGTTACAGCATCTTCATGAAGGGCAAGGATCCGCGCGACGCGCATTTCATCACCAGCCGGATCTGCGGCATCTGCGGCGACAACCACGCCACCTGCTCGGTGTACACGCAGAACATGGCCTACGGGGTAGCGCCACCGCACCTCGGCGAGTGGATCATCAATTGTG
>JBOGDQ010000206.1:0-21064 GCA_050742975.1 Jatrophihabitantaceae bacterium | reverse complement strand
GGTTTGAGCGCCGCGGGGAGCTTATCATCCTCGCCTCGCGCGTTCTTCCAGTGGTGCGCACGTTTATCGCGTTCCCGGCAGGCGTCGCGCGGATGAACAGGATCAAGTTTCACGCGTACACGTTTCTCGGATCGCTTCCGTGGTGCTTGGGCCTCGCCTACGCGGGGCGACAGCTCGGGATTCGTCTCCTGGATGAGCACTCGCCGCTCAAGAGTTTCATGCACCGCTTCGACCTGATCATCGGCGCCGGGATCGTCGCGGCAGCCGCGTTCTTCATCTGGTCACGCTTCAAGGTCTACAAGGAGTACAAGCTGGAGGCGGCCGGCGCGGTCCCCTCGGCGAAGATCGACTGATCGTTTTCGCCTTCGGACCGCAGGCGCGAGACCGACGCGCACACACGGCGGGCCCCTCCGAAAGGAGCTAGTGCTTAAAAGGGGGTCGAACTTCTGCCGGGTGGCACTAGGTTGACGTCATGGCCCAGAAGGCGCCCGTCCTCGCGAGCGGTGTGGACAAAGAGTACGCGGCGGAGGGTGAGTCTCCTTCCGACATCGATGGGATAAGGCAAGCCGTAGCGCAATGGCGCCAGCGCACGGTCGTCGAGGCCGAGGCGCGCATGGCCCCGCGCAAGGCCCGATTCTCCACCTGGAGTTCGATGGACGTTCCGGACGTCCTCACGCCAGCCGACGGCGAGCGGGATTACTTGCACGACCTCGGGATGCCCGGTGAGTACCCGTTCACGCGCGGTGTTCAGCCGACGATGTACCGGGGCAAGCTCTGGACGATGCGGATGTTCGCCGGGTTCGGGACACCCGAACAGACGAATTCCCGCTTCAAATATCTGCTCGCTCAGGGGCAGACGGGCCTCTCAACCGCCTTCGATTTCCCGACCCTCATGGGCTACGACAGCGACAGCCCGAGAGCCCTCGGCGAGGTCGGCATGTGTGGCGTCGCGGTCGATACGCTGAGAGACATGGAGGTCCTCTTCGCGGACATTCCGCTCGACCGGGTGACGACGTCGATGACGATCAACGGTCCGGCGGTCGTCTTGCTCGGGTTCTATGTGGCGCTCGCGGACACGCGCGGCATCCCGCGCGATCGGCTCGGCGGCACAATTCAGAACGATTGCCTCAAGGAGTTCATCGCGCAGCATGCCTGGCTCGTGCCGCCGCGCCCAGCGATGCGCATCGTGACCGACACGATCGAGTTTTGTGCGCGGCCGAAAGGCGCTTGACCGGTAAAGACGGCGCACCTACTATACCGGTATAGCAAGCGATGAAGAGACCGCGACAGAAAGGAAATCGGGCTATGGACCTGCTACAGATGGCTCTCATGGTGACCAAGTCCGGATGGACCGACGAGGCCAGGAGCGCGCTGCCGAACGCGCCGGTCATCCCGTACGTCGAAAGGGTCAGGGTCGTCCCCCGCGCCCGGGCTCGCGCCGCCGGCGTGCTGCACCGGCTGGCCGACCGGGTCTCGCCGTCCGTTCCCACCGGCCGCGCCGCACGCGGCCTCTCGACCTGCAGCGGGGTACAGGCACACTGACGACATGGCACGAGCCACCCTGCAGACGATCGCCGATCGCGTCGGAGTGAGCCGGATGACCGTGTCCAACGCGTTCTCCCGGCCGACCCAACTGTCGAGCGCGCTGCGGGACCAGATCCTCGCTGTCGCCGAGGAGATCGGCTACGTCGGGCCCAACCCGACTGCCCGCGCCCTGGCGAGCGGCTCGACCGGCGCGGTCGGCCTGGTCCTGTCCGACACGCTGAGCTACTCGCTCACCGACGAGGTTGCGATGACGTTCCTGGCCGCGATCGCGACCGAGCTCGGGCCGAGCGGGCTGGCCCTCACCCTCCTGTCGGATACCCCGCGGGAGGGCATCGTCCCGGCCCGCGACGTCGCGATGGACGGCGCGCTCGTCTACTCGTGCGACCCGGAGTCGACCGCGGTCAGTTGGCTCAGGCGGCGCAAGCTGCCGATGGTCTTCGTAGACCAGGCACCGGCGCCGGGCATCGCCAGCGTGAACGTCGACGATCGATCGGGCGCGCGGGCGGCTGCGCAGCACGTCGTCGATCTCGGCCATAGACGGGTCGCGGTCGTGACGACCGGCTACCGCGGCACGTACGGCGTGCTCACCGAGCCGCTGAAGACCGCAGCGGCGAACACCGAGCGGGAGCGCCTCATCGGCTGGCTGGAACCGCTCGAGCAGGCGGGGATCGAGCCGGTCGTGGTCCGCCGGCCACCCGGCAACCCGGGCGACGCCGGCCACGGCGCAGCGCGCACGTTGCTCGACGCCCACCCGCGTCCGACCGCCGTGCTGTGCTACTCGGACGCGGTGGCGGTGGGCGTGATCCGCGCGGTTCAGGAGGCCGGTCTGCGGGTCCCCGAGGACGTGTCGGTGGTCGGCTTCGACGACAACCCGGTCGCGGGCCGGATCCGACCGGCGCTGACCACGGTGAGCCAGGACGTGACAGCCAAGGGCCGCGCGGCGATCACTGCCCTGACCGCGGCTATCGAGCGCGCGAAGGTCGGCGGGCCGGCCGGACGTGCACGGCACCTGGTGCTGCCCACCGAGCTGGTCCTGCGCGACAGCTCAGCGCCGCCGCCTCGGAAGTCCCCGCCGCCTCGGAAGTCCCCGCCGCCTCGGAAGTCCGCGCGAAAGGTATAGCGGCTCACCAGGCCGTGCCAGGGCCCGTCAGCGCGTGCCAGTGCGGTGTGCGCCCGCTGCCAGGGCCAACCCGCACAGTAGCGGCCATGACCTACGCATTCGAGGCCGAAGGGCTCACCAAGCGCTTCGGCGACACGCAAGCACTTGCCGGCATCGACCTGGCCGCCACGCAGGGCACCGTGCTCGGAGTCCTGGGCCCGAACGGCGCCGGGAAAACGACCGCAGTCCGGATCCTGGCCACGCTGTTGCGGCCGGACTCCGGCCGGGCGATCGTCGCCGGCTACGACGTCGTCCGCGAGCCGCTGAAGGTGCGGCAGAACATCGGGCTGACTGGCCAGTACGCATCGGTGGACGAGGACCTGACCGGCATGCAGAACCTGGTCATGATCGGGCAACTGCTCGACCTGAGCACAGCGGCCGCGCGGCGGCGGGCACACGAGCTGCTGGAGTGGTTCGACCTCACCGGCGCCGCCAGCCGGACCGCCAAGACGTACTCCGGCGGCATGCGGCGACGACTGGACCTGGCTGCATCCCTCGTCGGGCGGCCGCCGGTGATCTTCCTGGACGAGCCGACCACGGGACTCGACCCGGCCAAGCGCGAGGACATGTGGGGCGTCGTCCGCAGCCTGGTCGACGACGGTTCGACCGTGCTGCTGACGACGCAGTACCTGGACGAGGCCGACGCGCTTGCCGACGAGATCACCGTGATCGACCACGGCAAGGTGATCGCGCACGACACCCCGGACGGCCTCAAGCAGGTCGTCGGCGGCATGCGGCTGACCGTCCGTCCGGTCGACTCCGCGCACCTCGAACCGCTCGCGGGGGTTCTCACCGAGGTCACCGGCGCGCACCCCGAGCGCGAGGGTCGGCACTCGCTCGTCGTGACCGTCGATAGCGACGACGTTCTGCCCGCAGCGCTCACCCGGCTCAACGAGGCGGGCATCCGGGTCACCGAGTTCTCCCTGCACCTGCCCAGCCTGGACGAGGTGTTCCTCACCCTGACCGGCGAACACACCGATACTGAAGACGAGGCTGTTGCATGACAATCACCATGAACAAGTACGTGCGACGGACGACCACGACCGCTGAACCGCCTGTACGACCGGCCTTTCGCACGCTGCGACACGCGGTCGTGCTGGCCAGGCGCAACCTGATCAAGACGATGCGCACACCCGAGCAGCTCATCGACGTCACCGTGCAGCCGGTCATCTTCCTGCTGCTGTTCGTGTACGTGTTCGGCGGCGCGATCGGGGGAGGTTCGCAGCACCAGTACCTGCAGTTCCTGCTGCCGGGTCTGCTGGGTCAGAGCATCGCGATGGGCAGCATCTCGCTCGGGCAGAACATGAACGCCGACATCGAGAAGGGCGTGTTCGACCGGTTCCGTTCGCTGCCGATCGCGCGCTCGGCACCGCTCGTCGGGGCTGTCCTCGCCGACTTCTTCCGCTACCTGACGCTGTGCGTGATCTTCGTCGGGTTCGGCTACGTGATGGGCTTCCGGATCGCGACAGGCCCGCTGTCGCTCATCGCGGCGCTCGCACTGTCGATCGCGTTCGCGCTCTGCTTCTGCTGGATCTCGGTGTGGGTGGGCATGAAGGCTCGCACGCCGGGGTCGGTGCAGGGCGTCATGTTCCTGCTCGTCCTGCCGCTCTCGTTCGGCAGCAACACGTTCGTCGCCACGTCGACGATGCCGGGCTGGCTGCAGGCCTTCGTCAAGGTCAACCCGATCTCGCACCTGGTCGGATCGGTGCGCGGGTTGATGCTCGGTGGCCCGATCGCGAACAACGTGATGTGGACGTTCGGCTGGATGATTGGTCTGCTGGCGGTGTTCGTGCCGCTGGCGATGCGCGCCTACCGCAGCCGCACCTGACGCGATCGGCGCGGCGGGCGCGACGCGGCGGGCGCGAACTCAGCGGGGGTCGAGCAGCTCGATCGCGGCGTCGCGGCCCAGCTGCCGGCCCCGCTCGTACGCCGTCTCGAACGCCGCATCGCCGAGCTCACCGCGCAGCCGCGTGGTGAGCTCGGCGATGTCCGGTGCGGTGGGATCGATCGCGCCCCGCAGCCGCGCCGCGGCACCGAGGGTCTCGGCGGCGCGTGCCGGATCGCCGTCATGGGCGGCGAGCAGCGCGACCACCACCCCGACTCCGGCGATGATCGGCATATCTCGGGTACCGACCGCCGCAGCGAACGCGGTGTCCAGACGGGCACGGGCCGCGGTGATCTCGCCGTCGAGGATCTCGTGCCGGGCGGCGATCGCGAGCGTCAGCGCCATCCCGTGCGCCTGCATCGGATGGGTGGGCGGCATCGCCTGCAGCCGGGCCAGCGCCTCGGCGCAGAGCCGGCGCGCCTGCGCGATGTCACCGGTCCGCCGCGCGATCTCGGCCAGCAGCACCCGGCCGAATGTCGCCTCGCGCAACGAGCCGGCCGCCTCGCTCAGCTCCCGCGAGCGCTGCACGCTCTCGATCGCCCGGTCGAGCTGGCCGCGGCGCAGGTACACGTTGGCCAGGCGCAGGTGCAGCCACGACTCGTCATCGTGCGCACCGAGCTCGCCGACGTAGCGCAGCGCGTCCAGGTACTGCGCCAGCGCGGCGTCCAGATCGCCCTCGTTGGTGCTGATGAGCGCTGCCATCTGCAGGCACGACGCGAGACCCCAGCGGTCGCCGATCGCGGTGAACGCTTCGAGGGAACGGTGCGTGTCGGCGCGCATCGCCGTGACGTCACCGTCGTTCTCGGCCATGTTGGCGCGGAACATGAGCGCGGACGCGACCACCCAGGGATCCGCCGACCGGACCGCGGAGTCGACGAGTCGGCCCATCAAGGACTCGTCGCCGGAGAACATAGCGATGACGGCGCGCATCAGGGCCAGCAGCGGGAAGCGCTCCACGTCGGCGTCCTCCATGCGCCGGCCCAGATCCCGCAGCCGCTCCATGCCCGCGTCGAGCGTCTCCGCATCGACCATCTCCGCCCCTGCCGCGGAGTTGACGGTCAGCATGGACTCGACGAGCATCCGCAGGTTCTCGTCGGCGTCGCCGGGAACGCCGAGCGCGAACTTCAGCCAGATCGCGGCTTCGGAGTGCACACCGGTGAGCATCCAGTACCAGCCGACGCCCGAGGCCAGTTCGAGCGCGACCGACGCGTCCCCGTCGTCGCCGACGAACCGCAGCGCCGCCAGCACGTTGTCACGCTCGTCGTTCAGCCGCCCGATCCACGGCAGCTGCTCGGACGTGCGCAGGCGCTGAGCGGCCTGCCGCACCAGCTCGGCGAAGTAGTCCGCGTGCGCGGCCCGGATCCGCCGCAGCTCGTCCCGCTCGGCCAGGCGCTCGATGCCGTACTCGCGGATCGTCTCCAGCATTCGGTACCGGCCGCCGCCGCTCAGCTGGAGCAGGGACTTGTCCGCCAGCGAGGTCAGCGTGTCGAGCACGGCATCGGCGGGAACCGCCGCGTCGGCACACACGCGGGTCGCGCTGTCGAGGGTCGAGCCGGACGGGAACACGGCCAGTCGCTCGACGAGCGCCCGCTCGGCCGGCGTCAGCAGCTCCCAGCTCCACTCGACGACGGCGCGCAGCGTGCGGTGGCGAGGCAGAGCCGTGCGGCTGCCACCGGTCAGGAGCCGGAACCGGTCGGACAGCCGGACCGCGATCTCGTCGAGCGGCAGGGTGCGCAGCCGGGCCGCGGCCAGTTCGATCGCCAGGGGCAGGCCGTCGAGCCGCCGCACGATCTCGATCACGGTGGCGACCGAGTCGTCGTCCAGCACGAAGTCCGGACGCACCGCCGCGACCCGGTCGGCGAACAGCCGCACGGCCGGGTACTCGAGCGCCTGGGCGGCCGGCGCGTCAGCAGCTGGCTGGCCGAGCGGCGGGACGACGAACAGCGTCTCGCCGAAGATGCCCAGCGGCTCGCGGCTGGTGGTCAGCACGCGCAGGCCCGGGCACCGGGCCAGCAGGTTGTCCGCCAGCCGCGCGCTCGCCTCGATCAGGTGCTCGCAGTTGTCCAGCACGATGACGGTCTGCTTCTCGACCAGTGCGTCCAGCAGCCGGCTCGTGGCGTCGCGCGCGCTGATCCGGTTCCGCTGCTCGAGCAGGTGCGCCTCGCGGAGCCCGAGCGAGCCGAGGATCGCCTGCGGCATATCCGCCGCATCGGTTACCGAGGCCAGCTCGACGAACCAGATCCCGTCCGGAGCGGTGTCGACGATCTTCGCGACCGACTCGGCAGCCAGCCGTGTCTTGCCGGCACCACCCGGGCCGACGAGCGTGACGAGGCGGTTCTCCTCCAGCGACTTGCCGATGCGCGCGACCTCGTCGTCGCGGCCGACGAAGCTGGTCAGCTGCGCCTTGAGGTTGGTGCGGCGGGCACGGCCCTCGTGCGCGGCCGCGGCGCTCACCAGCTCACCGCGCAGCACCGCGAGGTGGGTCGCCTGCAAGTCTGCCGACGGGTCGACGCCGAGCTCGTCCGCGAGCCGGGCGCGCACCCGCTCGTACGCGGTGAGCGCGTCGGCCTGCCGCCCGGTCGTCGCGAGCGCACGCACCAGCTGACCGGCCAGGCGCTCGTGCAGCGGATGCTCGCTCGCGCGCACCTCGATCTCGGACACGACGCTCGAGGCCCGGCCCAGCGCGAGGTCGGCATCGATGCGGTCGACGAGCGCGGCCAGGCGCAGGTCGTTCAGCCGGGTCGCGGCCGCGGTGACCGACTCCCCCACATCGGACAGGGCCGGCCCGCGCCAGAGCGCGAGCGCCGCACGGAGCTTGCCCGCAGCACCGGCGGCCTCGCCCGCACGCAGCGCAGACGCACCGTCGGCGGCCAGGGTTTCGAACCGGAACGCATCGACGTCCTCGCGCGAGACGGCGAGCCGGTAGCCGGCGGCGGACTGGCCAATCGTCGTGGCGCCTCCGAGCGCTCGGCGCAGCCGTGACACCAGGGTCTGCAGCGCGTTGGCCTCGTCCGCCGGTGGCTGATCGCCCCAGACCGCGTCGACGAGCGTGGCGACCCCGACCGGGCGGCCGGCGTCCAGCGCAAGCCGGGCGAGCAGGCAGCGCAGCCGCGTACCGGCGACCTCGACGAACTCGCCGCCGTCCTCCCGCACCTCGACCGGACCGAGGATCCCCAGCTGCACCCTGCCACTCTTGCACGCCCGGCCAGCGATCTTCGTCGTGCACGCGGGACGATGGGCGGATGCGAAGCGAAACCGTCACAGTCCGTACCGGTGCTCGAGCCGACGTACACGACCTCACCGGCGAATGCGCGGCGTTCACCGCCGCCGAGGGCGACGGGTTGCTGAACGTCTTCGTGCCGCACGCGACGGCCGGTGTCGCGATCTTGGAGACCGGTGCCGGCAGCGACGAGGACCTGCTGACCGCCCTGGACGAACTGCTGCCGCGCGAGGGCCGCTGGGCGCACGCGCACGGATCACCCGGCCACGGACGCGACCACGTGCTGCCCGCGTTCATCGCACCCTCGATCACCGTTCCCGTACTGGGCGGACGGCTGCAGCTCGGCACGTGGCAGTCGATCTGCCTCGTCGACACCAATGTCGACAACCCGACCCGCGAGATCCGGCTCAGCTTCCTGCCCGGCTGAGGCGGGCCGGGCGGCGCCGGCTGAACGGTCAGCAGCCGGATGCGGCATCATGCGGTCGATGACTTCAGAACGCGTGGAACTGAGCCCGGCCTACCGCACCGTGGTGGGGATAGGTGGCGTGTTCATGCGGATGTCCCGCATCCGGGTCACCGGCTCCGAGTGCCTCCCGCTGTCGGGACCAACCGTCCTGATCGCGAACCACGACAGCAACTGGGACCCGATCGCGATCGCGTATGCCGCGCGCCACCGGCGCCAGCTGCAGGCGCTGGCGAAGTCGACCTTGTGGAACAACAAGATCATGGGCCGGGTGCTGGACGGCATGGGGCAGATCCCGATCGAGCGCGGCGCCAGCAACCGCGACGCGATCGCGACCGCCGTGCAGGTGCTGGCCGACGGCGGCTGCATCGGCGTCTTCCCCGAGGGCACCCGGTCACTGGGCCGCGAGCTGCGGGCGCGCAGCGGTGCCGGGCGGCTCGTGCTCGCGGTGCCCGGAACGACGCTCGTGTGCGCTCGGGTGACCGGCACGACCGACCGCGTGTGGCTGCCGGGCGGCGCGTCGATCGCGGTCGAGTTCTTCCGGCCGGCCGGTGGGCAGGCCCGTCCCGACGAGGGTGCCTCGGAGCTGGTGATCCGCCTACTCGCCGAGATCCGCGACGGTGCGCCGCCGGTCTCGCCCAAGCGCCGCACCCGCGGTCCGTCGACCGGCTAGCGCGTGTTTGTGGTGCCCGCCGTGATCTTCCTGCGCTGGGCAGCCCCACAGACCGGTCGCGCAGGAAGATCACGCGCAGGCCCGCGCAGGAAGATCGAACGGGTCGGCCCACCGCAGGAAGATCGAACGGGTCAGATCCAGAACTCGGCGGCGGGGTGCGCCAGCTCGACCACGCCATGGAACGCCGCCGCGGCCTCGTCGGCCTGCACCTGCGGCGACAGCCACGGCGGGACGTGGGTGACGATCAGCCGCTCCACGCCGGCCCGGTCGGCGTGCTCGCCCGCCTGCCGACCGGTCAGGTGCAGGTCTGGGACGGGTGGCGCGTCGGGACCGAAGGACGCCTCGCACAGGAAGACGTCGGCGCCCTGCGCGAGCTCGACAAGGGCGTCGCTCTCGCCGGAGTCGGCGGAGTACACCAGCGAGCGGTCGTCCTGGGTGATCCGGATGGCGTTGGTCGGGGTCGGGTGGTTCGTCGGCGCGAAGGAGAGCGAGAACGGACCGAGCTCGACCGCGCTGGGCGTCGAGAAGCCGAACAGCTCGTGCAGCGCCAGCTTGCGGGTCATCGGGTCGTACGCGGCCTCGAGGCGAGCGCGCGTACCGGCCGGGCCGATCAGCGGGATGCGACCCTCCGGCCCGCTGATCCGGTAACGATCGCTGGTGCCGTACCGCAGCGAGACGATGTACGCGGTGAGGTCGATGAAGTGATCGGCGTGCAGGTGACTGACCACGATCGCGTCGACGGCGGCCGGGTCGACGTAGCGCTGCAGCGCGCCGAACGCGCCGTGTCCGAGATCCACCAGCAGCGTGTAGCCGTCCGACTGGACCAGGTAACCCGACGCGGGCGAGTCGGGCCCGGGGATGCTGCCCGAGCAGCCCAGCACGGTCAGCTTCACCGAACACCTCCATACGCCGGCGCGGTGACAAGTGCGCTCACCTCGGGGCCGAGGAACCGCGGGCTGAGCCGGTTGAACGTCTCCGAGGGGCCGGTAGTGCCGAACACGTGTTGCGGCGCGGGCGCGTCATCCGGACGTAGCCGGTCGGCCTGCATGAGCACCCGGTAGAGGTCCTTCGCGGTCTCCTCGGCGCTGGACACCAGGGTCACCGAATCACCCATCACCACCGACAGCAGGCCGGTCAGCATCGGGTAGTGCGTGCAGCCGAGGACGAGCGTGTCCACGCCGGCGGCGTTCAGGGGCGACAGGTAGGCCTCGGCCAGCCCGAGCAGCTGCCGCCCACTCGTTACGCCCCGCTCGACGAACTCGGCGAACCGCGGGCAGGCGGCGCTGACCACCTCGACCCCGGACGCGGCGGCGAACGCGTCGTCGTAGGCGCCGCTGGTGATGGTCGCAACGGTGCCGATCACGCCGATCCGCCCGTTGCGCGTCGCGGCAACCGCCCGCCGCACTGCCGGCAGGATCACCTCGACCACCGGGACGTCGTACCGCTCGCGGGCGTCCCGCAGGCAGGCCGAGCTGGCCGAGTTGCAGGCGATGACGAGTGCCTTGACCCCGCTGCCGACCAGCTCGTCCATGACCGCGAGCGCGTGGGCGCGGACGTCGGCGATCGGCTTGGGACCGTACGGGCTGTGCAACGTGTCGCCCACGTAGTGCAGCGTCTCGTGCGGCAGTTGGTCCAGCACGGCGCGCGCCACGGTCAGGCCGCCGACGCCGGAGTCGAACATGCCGATCGGAGCGTCGACATCCGGTGAACTCACCGGCTCAGGATACGGGCGGGCCGACCGGACGGGCCGGTCCGGGCCCGCGGGCGCGTCGGTGCCGTCGCGGGTGCAGGATCGCGCCGGCGGCGACACCGGCCACGAACCCGCAGACGTGCGACTGCCACGACACGCGCGAGTGGAACGTCGGCAGCAGGTTCCCCAGCAACGTCCCGAAGAAGAACAGGACCAGCACCGCGACGATGATCCAGCGCAGCCGGCGGGAGAAGTACGCGCGGGCGATCAGGTAGCCGAGCCAGCCGAACACCATGCCGCTCGCGCCGACGATCAGGCCGGCCGGCGCGACGAGCCAGGTCAGGCCGTCGCCCAGGACGACGACGATGGCGGTGACCGTGAGCCAGGTACGCGGCCCGGACAGCATTAGCACCCAGCCGATGAGCACCACCGGCACCGTGTTCGACATCAGGTGCGCGTAGCTGGCGTGCAGGAACGGCTGGGTCAGGATGCCCCACAGCCCGGCGACCAGCCGCGGCCGCAACCCGAACCGGTCAAGCGAGTAGCTGTTGGCCGCGTTGACCGCCTCGACGATCCACAGCAGGGCTCCGACACCGCACATGAGGATGAGGGCGCCACTCCAGCTGGTCGGGTCGAACGCGGGCTCGGTGCTCGCCGGCCGGTGGTAGTCATTGCGCTGCCACGCCTGCCGGAAGCGTTCGGGCAGCGACGGGTTCACCTGCGCAGCGTAGCCAGCCGCTCCCTTGTGGAGTGCTCAGCCGCTCCCCCCGTCGAGCGGCGCGGTCGGGTCACCCAGCTCGTAGCTCGGCTCAGCTGGCCCGGACGGTGATGGTGTGCAGCCCGGTCGCTCCGCTCGGGAAGGGCTGCGCGACCTGGGCCGTCTGCACGTCTCCCCGGGCGTCCACCGCTCGCACCTTGACGACGTAGGAACCCGGGCCGGGCGGCGTCCAGGCCAGGACCCACTGGCGCCACGTGTCGGTCGACGGCACGGGCGCGAGCCGGGCGTCGGTCCACTCGCCGGTGCCGACCTGCACCTGGACCTTGGCGACGCCGACGTGCTGATCCCACGCCACGCCGGCGATCGCGGTCGGCTTGCCCGCTGCGACCGACTGCCCGCTCCTCGGGGTGTCGATGCGCGACTCGAGCTTGATGTCGGTCTGCGCCGCCCACCCGCCGTCGACCCAGTACGCGCGCCGCTTGCTGAAGGTGGTCGCCTCGATGTCGACGATCCACTTGCACGCCGACACGTAGCCGTACAGCCCGGGAACGACCGTCCGCACGGGGAAGCCGTGGTTGATCGGCAACGGCGCCCCGTTCATCCCAACCGCGAGCAGGGAGTCGCGCCCGTCCATGACTACCGCGGTCGGAGTGCCGATCGTCATGCCGTCGTCCGAGGACAGGACGAGCTGGTCCGCGCCGGGCTGCACGCCCGCCTCGCGCAGCAGGTCCGCGAGCCGCGTACCAAGGAACCGCGCGTTCCCGATGAGGCCGCCGCCGACCTCGTTGGACACGCAGCACAGGGTGATCCAGCGTTCGATCTGCGGACGGGCGAGCAGCTGCTGGTACGTCAGCGTCATCGGACGATCCACCATGCCGTGGATGCGCAGCCGCCAGTTCTTCGGGTCGATCTGCGGCACCGACAGCGCGGTGTCGACCCGGTAGAACTGGCTGTTCGGCGTCTGCCACGGGACGCCGCTCTTACCCAGGTCCGGGTTGGCCGCGGCTGCCGGTGCGGCACCGACCGGCTTCGGCAGCACGAGCTTGTCCCTGATCTTCTCGACGCTGAACCGGGCCCGCTGCACCGCCCGGCCGCCGAAGCCGGATAGCACGGCCAGCCCTGCCGCGGCCGCGCCGAACTGCAGGAACCGGCGCCGATCTGACACCAGCGGGCCCAGCCCGGCCGGCTCGACGAACTCGTCGTCGGCACCCGCCGCACGCACCAGCAGGACCAGTGCGACAGCTGCGGCGACGGCTCCGACGATCGTCGGGACGACGTCTGTTCCGCGCGCGGCGTTGGCGGTCAGCGCGCTGTAGACGCCGATCGCCCCGAACACCGCGATGCCGGCCAGGCCGTAGACCAGGCGCCGCAGCGCCAGCACGCCGACGGCCATCGCGAACAGCGTGATGCCGACGTAGATGCCGAGCAGCAGGACCGGCTTGTCAGACGTCTGGAACGTGCGGATCGCCCAGCGCTTGACCGACTCCGGCGTGAGCAGGATGAACCGGTTGCCGACGGCGATGACCGGTGACGCAGCCGGCCGAACGAACGCGGCGACGATCTCGCCGACCCCGAGCGCCACCCCCGCCGACAGCACCCCGACGATCGCCCCCACCCCGAACCGATGCGAATGAGAGGCAGTGGCGTTCACACCCTCAGTTTCGCGCGCACCGTCCGGATCGGATGCCCGTTCGGTAAGGAGTTCTCAATCTCGTAAGGGCTGGCCGATCAAAGAACGGTGTCCTCCCCGGCGGAGCGCGGCGCAACCACCACCGGCCGCAGATCGCGACGAAGTCGCGTGTCGATGCCCGTGTGCACCCCGAGCCTGCGAGTGGGTGGCGCGGGTATCGACGGCGGCCTCGGGAGCTAAGCCCAAAGCTGGCCTTCGAGCTTCTCGGCGGCTTCCTGCAGCGAGCCGGAGTAGGCGCCGGTCGACAGGTACTTCCAGCCACCGTCGGCGACGACGAACGCGACGTCGGCCCGCTCGCCGCTCGCGTGCACCCGGTCGGCGATCGACAGCGCGGCGTGCAGGATCGCGCCCGACGAGATGCCGGCGAAGATGCCCTCGTGCTCGATCAGGTCGCGGGTTCGGCGCAGCGCGTCGTAGGAGGTGACCGAGAACCGCGTCGTCAGCACCGAGTCGTCGTACAGCTCGGGGACGAACCCCTCGTCGATGTTGCGCAGACCGTAGACAAGCTCGCCGTAGCGCGGCTCGGCGGCGACGATCTGCACGTCCGGAACCTTCTCGCGCAGGTAGCGCCCCGCGCCCATCAGCGTGCCGGTCGTACCCAGGCCGGCGACGAAATGGGTGATCGTCGGCAGGTCGCGCAGGATCTCCGGCCCGGTGCCCTCGTAGTGAGCCAGCGCGTTCGCCTCGTTGCCGTACTGGTAGAGCATCACCCAGTCGGGGTACTGCTCAGCGAGCTGCTTCGCCGTCGCGACGGCCTGGTTCGACCCACCGGCGGCGGGCGAGGAGATGATCCGCGCGCCGAACATCTCCAGCAGCTGGCGCCGCTCGATCGAGGTGTTCTCCGGCATGACACACACCAGGCCGTAGCCGCGGAGCTTGGCCACCATCGCCAGCGCGATACCGGTGTTGCCCGACGTCGGCTCGAGGATCGTGCAGCCGGGGGTGAGCCGCCCGTCGGCCTCGGCGGCGCGGATCATCGCGAGGGCGGCCCGGTCCTTGATCGAGCCGGTCGGGTTGCGGTCCTCGAGCTTGGCCCACAGCCGGACCGGGGTCTCGCCGTCCCACTGCGGGGACAGGTGCGGCAGCCCGACCAGCGGGGTGTCGCCGAGCGCGTCGACCAGCGAGTCGTAGCGGGCCATGAGAAACGCCGTCAGCCGCCGGCCACTGCCGGTAGCACGGTCACCGCATCGCCGTCCTTGAGTGCGGTCTCCAGCGAGCCGGTGAATCGGACGTCCTCGTCGTTCACGTAGACGTTGACGAAGCGGTGCAGGCCGCCGTCGTCGGTGATCAGCCGTCCCTTGATGCCGGGGAAGCTGCTGTCCAGGTCGTCGATGAGCGCGGCGAGCGTGTTGCCGTTCCCCTCGACGGCCTTCTCACCCTTGGTGTACGTGCGGAGGATCGTGGGGATCTTAACCTCGATGGCCATCGGTGTGCGGCTCCTGTCGGCAGTGGATGTACGTGCTCACGTCAACGCGAATTACCGCGGTAATCGTCCCATGGGCGCTCAGGCCTGCGCCTCGACGACCTCGACCGGCTCCTCGGTGACCTGGCCGTCGACGATCCGGAACGAGCGGAACTCGGTGCTGTCGGCATCCCGGGTGGAGACCAGCACGTAGTGCGCGTTCGGCTCCGATGCGTACGAGATGTCGGTTCGCGACGGGTAGGCCTCGGTCGCGGTGTGCGAGTGGTAGACGATCACCGGCTCCTCGTGGTTCACGTCCAGTTCCTTGTACAGCTGCAACAGGTCGGACGAGTCGAACTCGTAGAACGTGGGCGAGCGCGCGGCGTTGAGCATCGGCACGAAGCGCGCCGGTCGGTCGCTGCCCTCGGGGCCGGCGACGATCCCGCAGGCCTCGTCGGGATGGTCGCGGCGGGCGTGCGCGACGATCGCGTCGCGGGTCGCGCGGTCGATGGTCAGCACGCGTCAACGATACCGGCGCCGGCTCAGCCCATCCGGGCCCGCACCAGCGCATCCTGCACGCCCGTCAGGTAGGCGTAGATCGCGCGCGGCATCGAGTCGGGTGCGCCCGGGTCGAAGTCGAAGGACTCGTCGTCCTCGCTGATGCCGATGCGGGTCCCGATCGCCAGTCGCATGTCGTTGAGCACCTGAAGCCAGCGCTGGGCGGCCTCGGCGTCGAGCGTGACGTCCATCTTGCGTTTGGCCGTGCCGATCTCGGCCAGTCCGGCCAGGCACTGCTCGGCCCGGCCCAGCCGCTCCTCCTGCAGCGAGGACGCGGTCATCGACCGGAAGGCCTCGGCCGCCTCGGTGTTCTCCTTGTAGCCGTCCGGGTAGAGCCGGTGGTACACCGGGTCGCTCGGGTCGAGACCGCCCGGCTGCAGCGCGTTGATGAGGTCGGCGAGCAGCGAGGCGAGCGTGTCGGCCTCCTGCGCGCCCAGCCTTACGCGAACCGCGTCACCGTCGCAGGGCGAGATCTTCACGGCTGCTGCTCCAACGTTGCCCACAGCCCGTAGCCGTGCAGCGTCGAGACGTCCAGTTCCATCCGCTCCCGCGTCCCGCTGGACACGACCGCGCGGCCCTTCTGGTGCACGTCGAGCATCAGCCTCTCGGCCTTCGCCTTGGAGTATCCGAACACGGTCATGAACACGTGCGTCACGTACGACATGAGGTTGATCGGGTCGTTCCAGACGATCGTGATCCACGGACGGTCCGGATCGGCCCGGGTGTCAGAGGTCGTCTGCTCCGCGGCTTCCCGCTGCGGCGCTAGCGTCCCTGCCATGTCCCCATCGTGTCACGATCACCGGGGGACGGTCACGGGTACGCACTCGACATCGGTTAGGTTCCCGACGTGAGCACGAACGCGGCGTCCGGTCCGACGCAAACCGAGGAGAGCTGATGACCAGCACCGCACTGCTCACCGACCGGTACGAGCTGCACATGCTCGCCACGGCGCTGCGCGACGGCACGGCCGACCGGCGCTGCGTGTTCGAGGTGTTCGCACGACGCCTGCCGGACGGCCGCCGCTTCGGGGTCGTCGCCGGCACCGCCCGGCTGCTCGACGCGATCAGCGAGTTCACGTTAGACGAGCCGACCATCGCGTTCCTGCGCGACGGTGGCGTCATCGACGACGCGAGCGCGGAGTACCTGGCCGGATACCGGTTCTCCGGCGATGTGGACGGGTACCCCGAGGGCGAGCTCTACTTCCCGTACTCGCCGATGCTGACGGTCACCGGCACGTTCGCCGAAGCCGTCGCCCTGGAGACGCTCACCCTGTCGATCCTCAACCACGACTCGGCGATCGCATCCGCCGCGGCCCGCATGGTGACCGCAGCCGCCGGCCGGCCGCTCATCGAGATGGGCTCGCGCCGCACGCACGAGCAGGCGGCAGTCGCGGCCGCCCGTGCCGCGTACCTGGCCGGTTTCGCCTCGACGTCCAATCTCGCGGCCAGCCGACGACACGGCATTCCGACCACCGGCACCGCGGCGCACGCCCTGACTCTCCTGCACGACGACGAGCGCGCCGCGTTCGAGGGACAGATCGCCTCGCTCGGGGTGGGGACGACGCTGCTGGTGGACACGTACGACATCACGCACGGGATCGAGCTGGCCGTGGAGGTGGCCGGTCCGCAGCTCGGCGCCATCCGCATCGACTCCGGCGATCTCGGCGTGATGGCTCGGCACGCCCGCGACCAGCTCGACGCACTGGG
This sequence comes from Jatrophihabitantaceae bacterium, assembly GCA_050742975.1. Classification (GTDB taxonomy): domain Bacteria; phylum Actinomycetota; class Actinomycetes; order Mycobacteriales; family Jatrophihabitantaceae; genus JBDTGE01. The sequence goes on along the minus strand of JBOGDQ010000206.1, from coordinate 4,355 downwards.
TGCCACGTCCACGCGAATCGTCGTGAGCGGTGATCTGGACGAGTTCGCGATCGCAGCGCTGGCCGTCGCGCCGGTCGACGCGTACGGCGCGGGCACGGCGGTCGTCACCGGATCCGGGGCGCCGACGGCCGGGCTGGTCTTCAAGCTCGTGGAGGTCGACGGGCGGCCGGTGGCCAAGCGCTCCGAGCACAAGGAGAGCCACGGTGGCCGCAAGACCGCGGTGCGCGCGCACAAGCCGACCGGCACCGCGACGGAGGAGATCGTGATCGCGGGCTCGCAGCCGCAGCTCGGCGAGCACGAGCGGCTGGTGCAGCGTCCGCTGATGCGCGGCGGCACGCTAGTCGACGGCCTGCCGAGGCTCGAGCAGTCCCGCGAGCACCTGCGCGCGGCGATGGTCACGCTGCCCTGGGACGGCCTGAAGCTGTCGCGGGGCGAGCCGGCGATCCCCACCCGCCTCGTCCCCTGACCGGTCGCTCGGTTTGCACCCGGTGCCGTCGCGGGCAGCCGGGTGCGCGCACGTGCCGCGAATGCAAACGGACGGGCTACGGTGGCACTCGTGGGCAGCGCGGTGATCGTGGTCGACGTGCAGAACGACTTCTGCGAGGGCGGCTCGCTGGCCGTCAACGGCGGTACGGACGTGGCCCGGGCGATCAGCGCGCGGCTGGCCTCGGGCGGCTACGAGCACGCGGTGGCCACGCGCGATCACCACATCGATCCGGGCGCGCACTTCTCCGACCAGCCGGATTTCGTCGACTCGTGGCCGGCGCACTGCGTGGTCGGGACGACCGGCGTGGAGCTGCACCGGGAGCTGGACTGTACCCACGTGGAGACGGTCTTCGACAAGGGCGAGCACGCGGCCGCCTACTCCGGGTTCGAGGCGCGGTCGGACGGAGTCGGGCTCGGCGACTGGCTGCGCGCCCGGGACATCGACACCGTCGAGGTGGTCGGCATCGCGACCGATCACTGCGTGCGGGCGACGGCCCTCGACGCAGTTGCCGCCGGCTTCGCCACGACGGTCCGGCTCGACCTCACCGCCGCGGTCGCCGCACCGACGGTGACCTCGGCGCTGGCGCAGCTGCGCGCGTACGGCGTGAGGCTGCTGGGCGATCCGATCGTGCGTGCCTGACCGGGCGATTCGCCTGTCGCTGCGGCCGGAATCTCAGTACGGTTCCGATCATGACGGGACCAACGGAGCCACAGTGGGGTCAGCAGCCGCCCAACGGTGAGCAGCCCAAGTACGGGCAACAGCCGTACGGCCAGCCGCAGTACACCCAGCCTCAGTACGGCCAGCCTCAGTACGGCCCGCCGCAACACGGGCAGCACCAGTACGGCCAGTCACAGATGGGGCCCATGACGACCCGATTCGCCAAGCTCGACCCCGGTCCCAGCTACGGCTTCGGAATCGTCGGCGCGACGCTCGCGGTCGTGGGCGCGGTCCTAGGCGTCGTCGCATTCACGGCTGTCAACTGGTACAGCCAGGACACCGGCGAGACGACCTCGCACTTCGGCGACGTGCACAGGCTCGTGGCCCGGCTGGACAGCCTCGGCTTCGCGAACAGTCTGTCGGTGGCGTACTTCGGTTGGCTCGCGTGGGTGCTGCTGATCGTCGGCCTGGTCGCGGCGATCGTCGCAAACCTCCCGGTCCCCGGCGTCGGCGCCTTCCGCGTGATCGGCGCCGTGCTCGGCCTGGCCGGCGCGGCAGCGTCGTTCATCGCGATCAAGTTCTATACCGGTCCGACCGGTAACGGAGACATTCCGAGCGGGTACGGCGACTACCTCAAGCACGCGCGATCGGGCTTCTACCTGGCGGTCGTCGGCTTCGTACTGATCGCGGCCGGGTCGCTCATCGGGCCCTCGCGGCGCCGAGGCTAGCGCTGGACCGTCGCCGCCGCCTCCTCGATCTCCTCCCCGGAGATTCCGAGGATGAACAGCACGCTGTCCAGGTACGGCAGGTTCACCGACGTATCGGCCGCCGCGCGCAGGGCGGCCTTGGCGTTGAACGCGATGCCCAACCCGGCGGCCTCGAGCATGTCGATGTCATTCGCTCCGTCGCCCACCGCGACGGTCTGGCTCAACGGCACGCCGAACTGCTCGGCGAACCGCTGCAGCGCCCGTGCCTTGCCGGCCCGATCGACGACGTCGCCGACCACGCGGCCGGTCAGCTTGCCGTCGGCCACCTCGAGCTCGTTCGCCGCCGCGAAGTCCAGGTCGAGTTCAGCCACGAACCGGTCGGTGAAGACGGTGAATCCGCCGCTCACCACCCCGACGTGAAAGCCCAGGCGGCGCAGCGTCCGGACGAAGGTGCGCGCGCCCGGCGTCAGCTGCAACGCGTCGCGCGCCGCGTCGACCTGCGCCTGCGGTAGGCCGGCCAGCAGCCCGACCCGCTCGCGGAGCGCGTCGGCGAAGTCGAGCTCACCGGCCATCGCCCGGGCGGTCAGGTCAGCGACCTGCTCCCCCACACCGGCGCGCGCGGCGAGCACGTCGATGCCCTCGTCGCGGATCAGCGTGGAGTCCACGTCGAGCACGACCAGCCGCTTGGCCCGGCGCCGCAGGCCGGCCGGCTCGACCGCGATGTCCACTCCGGAGTCCTCCGCCGCGCGCACCATCGTCGCGCGCAGCCCGGCCGGGTCCTCGCTGCTGACGAGCAACTCGACCGCGGACGCCGGTTCGTTCGACAGCTGCGCGATCGACTCGATGTTCGCGCCCAGGTCGGCGATGCGCTGCGTGACGGTGCTGAGCGCGCCGGGTCGCAGCGGCCGGCCGAGCACGATGACGTGGCTGCGCGATCGGTGACCGGGCCTGCGGCCGGAGTTCGGGTCGTCGGCGATGACGACCTCGCAGTCCATGCCGAGCGCCTGTGCCGCATGGGTGACCGACGACCGCAGCGCAGCTGGGTCGCCCTGCAGGTCCAGCAGCACGGCGAGCACCATCCGCTCGCGGATGACCACCTGTTCGACGTCGCGCACGTCGACGTCGTGCGCCGCGAGTGCGCTGAAGAATGCCGCCGTGACGCCGGGACGATCACGCCCGGTCAGTGTGGCCAGTACCGAGATCGTCCTCATCGCATGCCAGAACCGGCAGGTGACGCGGCGCGCCACCTGATCCGGTCAGGTGCCCGGGTCGGGATCGTGTGGGGCGGACCGTCCGCCCTCGCTGCCGATCATCGCCCCGGCCAGGGCGGGAAGCGGTTCGTGCCGGGTGTGCTTGCGCCCGCCGTGTGCCTCCGCCCCGAGCTGATCGAGAAGGTGCGGGTAGTGGTACTCGAAGGCCGGGCGCTCGGAGCGAATGCGCGGAATGGACGTGAAGTTGTGCCGCGGGGGCGGGGACGAGGTGGCCCACTCCAGGGAGTTGCCGTGGCCCCACGGGTCGTCGGCCGTGCAGATCTCGCCGAACCGGTAGGAGTGGTAGACGTTCCAGAAGAACGGGATCATCGACGCGCCGAGCACGAACGAGCCGATCGTGGAGACGGTGTTCAGGGTGGTGAACCCGTCGCTGGGCAGGTAGTCCGGGTAGCGCCGCGGCATGCCCTCGGCGCCGAGCCAGTGCTGGACCAGGAACGTCAGGTGAAAGCCCAGGAAGGTCAGCCAGAAGTGCACCTTGCCCAGCTTCTCGTCCAGGTAGCGGCCGGTGAACTTCGGGAACCAGAAGTAAATGCCCGAGTACACCGCGAAGACGATCGTCCCGAACAGCACGTAGTGGAAGTGGGCGACGACGAAGTAGGTGTCCGACACGTGGAAGTCGACGGGCGGACTGGCCAGCAGGACGCCGGTCAGGCCGCCGAACAGGAACGTCACCATGAAGCCTAGGGAGAACAGCATCGGTGTCTCGAAGGTGACCGCGCCGCGCCACATCGAGCCGATCCAGTTGAAGAACTTCATCCCGGTCGGCACCGCGATAAGGAACCCGACGGACCACAGCATTGGAGAGTCGAACTTCACCGAGCCTCGCCACATCGTCCCGATCCAGTTGAAGAACTTCATCCCGGTCGGCACGGCGATGAGGTAGCTCATCAGGCTGAAGAACGGCAGCAGCACGACGCCCGTCGTGAACATGTGGTGCGCCCACACCGCCGTCGACAACGAGGCGATGGAGATCGTGGCGAAGATCATCCCGCGATAGCCGAAGAGGGGCTTGCGGGAGAACACCGGGATCACCTCGGTCACCACTCCGAAGAACGGCAGGGCGAGGATGTAGACCTCCGGATGGCCGAAGAACCAGAACAGGTTCTGCCACAACAAGGGCGACCCGCACGAGGCCATGGGCGCGCCGTTGACCAGGTGACAGCCCACCGCCGAATAGATGTGGGTGCCGAAGTGGCGGTCGGCGAAGAGCATGATCAGCGCCGACGTGAGGAC
>JBOGDQ010000205.1:0-10914 GCA_050742975.1 Jatrophihabitantaceae bacterium | reverse complement strand
GCCCCGACGAGCGCCTTGTACTGCCGGCTCGGGACGCTGATCGGCTTGCCTCGCGCGGCGTCGGCGAGCCCTTCGCGCACGACTACCGACGCGTCCAGCCACATCCGCTCCGGCACGTGCGACATGTCGGCGTGCGCGCGCTGGTGGAACTCGGTGCGCGTGAAGCCCGGGCAGATCGCGGTGACGGTGACGCCCGTCCCGGTCAGCTGCACCGACAGCGCCTCGCTGAACAGCGTCACCCATGCCTTGCTCGCGCCGTAGCTGGCGTTCGCACCGCGCGGCACGAATGCGGACACCGAGGAGATATTGATGATCTGACCCGAGCCGCGCGCGGTCATCACCGGCACCGCCGCGTGCGTGATCCGCAGGACGGACCGCACGTTCAGGTCGAGCTGGCGCTCCTCGGCCTCCAGCGTCGCGGTGCCGAACGGCCGGTACGTCCCGAGCCCGGCGTTGTTCACGAGCACGTCGATCGGCCGGTCCGGATCGCTCACCCGCGCCGCGACGGCCGCGCAGCCGTCGTCGGTCACCAGGTCTGCGGCGAGCACCTCGACGGCAACCCCGTGCACTTTCGCCAGCTCGTCGCGCATGGCCTCCAGGCGAGCGGTGTCCCGCGCGACCAGCACCAGGTCGTGCCCGGACGCCGCGAGCTGACGGGCGAACTCGGCCCCGAGTCCGGCACTCGCGCCGGTCACGAGGGCGGTGCTCATGTGGTCTCGGTACGCCGCGACTTGCTTGCCTTCGCGCGCGTCCGGGCGAGCTCGGCTCCCTTTGCGACGGCCTCGGCCTCGACCCGCACCTTGGCCTTCGACTTCGGCCGGGGCGGGTTGGCCGAGTCTGGCTTGGCGGGCACCGTGGAGCCGGCCGCGGGAGTCGACGCCCGGGGCGGACGCGGCGCGAGCAGCGAGCCGAGCAGGCCACGCCCGGCCGCCGGGCGAACGGCTGCTGGCCGTCCGGCCGCACCACCGCCGGCCGCACCCCGTCCGGTCAGCATCGAGGCCAGCCCCGGACGCACCGGGGCGCCCTCCGGTCGCGTCGCCGCCTTGCAGGCCCGGAAGTAACGCAGCGATGCGGGCAGCAGGATGAGGATGATCACCGCGATCGAGGCCACGCCCATCAGCACGCCGGCGATCTTGGGGACGGTCGGGAAGCCGGCGACCGGGGCGATCGCGAGCGGGCCGCTCGTCAGCACGATGATGACCAGCAGCGCCCAGCGCGCACCGCTCGCACCGCGGGCCCGCCGGATGCTGAACCCGAGGATCGCCATGGCGATGCAGACGACCACGCCCTGGATCAGCATCCCGTTGCGCAGCGAGGACAGGTCGTGCGGGATCTGCGTGGCGTACTTCGCGTCCGGGATCGGCTTCTTGGCCTTGTGGTTGGAGTTGATCAGCCACGTGGTGAGCTCGCTGGTGTAACCGCGGATCGACAGCCCGCGCACCAGCGTGAACACGATCTGCGCGCCGATGGCGATCGTCGCCCACTGGATCGTCCACGGGATCGGCACGGACGGCGTCGGCGTCCGATCCGCGGCACCGTTCGGCCTGCCGAGTGCCTTCCTGGGCGCGGCTGCGGGTTTCCCGTTGGCCTTCTGGCCCGTGGACTCGCCTCGCTTGTCCAGGGACACCGACTTGCCGGGGCGCTTGCCTGCTGTGTCGCTCACCGGCGCAGTCTACGTGCGGAAGCGACGCCGGTCGCGCGCGCCGTCCGCGGGCATCCGGTCTGGGAGCCCTTCGTTGGCTACAGTCGGGGACGACAACCTGAAATCGGCTGGAAGGGATCACCGATGAGTACCCCTCCACCCTCGGGCGAGGACGGCACCGAGCCGCTCGAGGGCGCCGCGGCGCGATGGGGATCCCAGCCGACATCCGAACCGGTCTCCCTCGACAAGGACGTGCCGGCCGACTTCGACCCGTACCGGTTCGGCAAGCCCGACTACCCGATCGCGCCGGAGTACGCGCCGCCCGGCTACAGCGGACCGGTCACCGCGCCCCAGCCCGCGCCCTACGGTCCGCCGCCGGGTTACCCGACCTACGGCAGCCAGCCGCCGCCGTATCCTCCGTACGGCAGCCAGCCGCCGCCGTCCCCGAACTTCCCGTCGGTGCCGCCGCCCCCTCCGTACAACCTGCACTACCCGCCGCCGCGGACCGGCAACGGTAAGGCGATCGCGGCGATGGTCCTGGGCATCGGCTCGATCGTGTTCTGCTGGTTGAGCATCTTCGACGCGCTGCTGATAATCCCGGCCATCATCTTCGGCGCGATCGCGCTGACCGAGGCCAACCGCAGGCCCGCCAAGGAGGGCAGGTCGATGGCGATCACCGGGCTGTCCTGCGCGCTGGTGGGCGCTGTCCTGGCCACGGTGCTGACGGTCGTCTACTACAACAAGCTCCGGGACTGCTTCGACCTGCAGCGCGGCTCGTCGGAGTACAACCAGTGCATCAACCAGCGGATCTGACGCCACCGCCGTCGGGTTGCACGCCGTCACGGTCTCAGCGCCGATGCGAACGGCAGGTTGCGCACGACGGTGAAGCCGACGGCCAGCGCGATCAGCGCGGCCGTCGCGGCGCGCGGCCAGGCCGGCCGTTCCCGCCCGGCGCGAGCGGCCATCAGACCGATCATCCAGAGCACCGCGACGACCGGGATCGCCGTCACCACCAGCACGTTGTCGTGCACCGCAGCCGACACGCGAGCATGAGCCAGCGCGTCGACGCAGCGAAGACCGCCGCACAGCGGACACTGCCAGCCGGTCAGTGCATGGAACGGGCACAGCGGGATGTGCCGGTGCTCCGGGTCGAACCCGACGTCGGCAACCGTGCCGGCGAGCAGCAAGGCGAGAACGCGAACCGGCGCGGTGCGAACGTCGGACCCGCTGCGCACCACGGGTCGGGTCACGAGCTGGCCCGCGCCTACTTGCCCACGACGACGAAGTCGTTCGCCGACTTGTCGTGCCAGCCCTGGTTGCGCTTGGTGCCGTCGAAGAACGGTGACCAGTAGCCGATCGTGCAGATCGCCCCGGTGACGGCGAGGACGATGTAGCGCACGAACGCGCGGCCCATTCCGATGTAGCCGCCCGTCGCCGAGTCGATCACCTTCACGCCCATGATCCGTTTGCCGATGGTCGCGCCCCTGGTGCCGATGAAGTAGACCTCGTATCCGATCGTCGCGACGATCAGCAGCACGTACAGCAGGGCCACGGCGCCGCCGCCGGACGCCGAGACGGGTGTGCAGTTCGGATCGTTGACGGCGCAGGTCCGGCCGGTCTTCACGACCGACGCCGCCACGATCGCGAAGATGATGCCGAACGGGATGCCGATGATCAGCCAGTCGATGATGCGCGCGAGCAGGCGATTGCCCATCCCGGCGGGAGTTCCGGCCGAAGGCTGCGGCGCTCCGTAGGCGGAGTAGGCCGGCGCGGGCGGGTACTGCCCGTACTGCGGCTGCCCGTACTGCGGCTGCCCGTACTGCGGCTGCCCGTACTGCGGCGGCGGCGGGTACTGCCCGTACTGCGGCGGTTGCTGGCCTTCAGGTGGCCGGCCATACGGGTCGGGCGGGCCTTGCGGCGGCGTCGTCATGCTGTCCCTCCAAGTCCGTGACGTCGCTGCGAGCCGAACGACCGGAGCGACCGATGCAGTCTGTCTGCCCGCAGGCGGCCCGTCCAGAGCATCGGTTCCGGCGCGCTGGCCCGCCCGGCAAGGCGAGTTGCGCTGCTCAGCTCAGCCGGCCGTGCGGCATCAGCAACTCCGCCTCGTCGGTGACGATCTGCTCACCGCGTGCGAAGTAGAGCGATCCCGGCCCCTCGGACAGGATCGCGACGGCGTACCGGTCGTGCTGGACGAACCCGGTGGAGTTCACGATGGCGTTGCTCGGCGCCTTGACGTCCCGGTTGGTGTCCCAGCCGTTCTTCACCGCCGACGAGGGCGCGATGGCGGCGATGCCGAACGCGTTCGGCTCACCCGACGCGCTGCGAGATCGGTAACCGTGCATCGCGTCGGCCAGCCACGGCCACACCTTCGGATCGTGACGCACGGCCGCGTAGAACCGGACCAGGCCGCGCGCGGAGATCTGCGTGCTGCCCCAGATACCCGGCATCGTCGGCGGCGCACCGATCGCGATCCCGTAGTGGCGCTCCACCCAGGGCAGCAGCGCGTCCTTGCCCACCCGCGGGTACAGCGTCCAGGCAGCGTCGTTGTCGGACTGCTCGATCATCCGGGTGGCCAGCGTGTCGACGTCGCCGGACATCTGGCCGTCGAGCAGCAGCCGCGTGGCGATCAACGTCTTCACCACCGACGCGCTCGCGTAGTAGCCGGACGCGTTCCCCGCCGTGTACAGGGTGTTCGTGCTCGTGTCCAGGACGGCGACGCCCGAGGTCATCGCGTGCCGGTTCGCGTACTGCACGGCGGCGGTGGCCCGCCCGCCGATGCCACCGGAGGCGATCACGGAGGGCGGCTCGGACGTCGGTGGTACCGGCGCCGAGCTGTGCATGGACGCCGTCGTCCGCGGTGTCCTGGATCGGGCCGGGTACGACGGCGACACGACGCGCACGGCCGGAGAACTCGACGGGACGGACGGCAGTTGGCTCACCGCTGACGTCCGGGCGGGGTCGCCGGGCGCGCCACCCGTCGCACATGCAGCGAGCAGGAGGGCGAGCGTGGCGCTGCCGAGAGCCGAACCGCGCCCGCGCCAGGTCATGCCCGCGATTGTCGCAGCCGCCCCGGCATGAACACCCCCTTCAGCGGCCCACGGCGCGCTGCAGGGGGTGTTCATGCGCAACATCAGAACGCGTCGATCGACTTCTCGCCGGCGTCGCTCACCTGGGCGGTCCACACCGTGCCGTCGAAGTAGCGCAGTTCGTGCCGCCCGAACGGGTCGGCGCGCCACCCCGCGTAGTAGGCGGCCGGCCGTGGCGCGGGCTCGTCCTCGGCGTCCGTGGCAACCCGATCGGCGGCCCCGCCCGGCTCGCGCAGGGCCCGGGCGAAGGCGATCGCCCAGCCGACCAGGGTCCAGCCCAGCAGCACGTTGAGGATCAGCACCGAGCGGGTCGACGGCACGCGCCGGGCAACCGCGACAGTCGACGGCAGCAGGTATGCCGCGACGAGCAGCACGACCAGCACGACCAGCACGGTGCCCTCCCAGGCCAAGCGATCCTCACCGAAGATCTGAACGAGTACACCTGCTGGCCGAGCGCCGTGTCAAGTTTGTGTGAAGTTGATCAGCTGCCGGTCGAGGCCGCATGAACACCCCCTACAGCGGGCTACGGCGCGCTGAAGGGGGTGTTCATCGCATCAAGCGGCCGACACGGTCAGGCCCGACCGGTCATCGAGGGCGTCCACCACGACGCTCTGCCCGTCGCGGATCTCCCCGGCCAGCAGCTTCTTGGCGAGCGTGTCGCCGATGGACGTCTGCACCAGGCGGCGCAGTGGGCGCGCACCGTACAGCGGGTCGAACCCGTTCAGCGCCAGCCACTCGCGCGCGGCGTCGGTGACGTCGAGCGTCAGGCGTCGGGTCGCGAGCCGTTCGCTCAGCGCCCGCACCTGGATGTCGACGATCTGCGTCAGGTCCTCGGTCGTCAGCGAATCGAAGACCACCAGGTCGTCGAGCCGGTTGAGGAACTCGGGCTTGAAGTGCTCGCGTACCACGCCCATCACCGCGTCCCGCTTCATCTCGTCCGGCAGCGCGCTCACCAACGCCTGCGAGCCGAGGTTGGATGTCAGCACCAGCAGCGTGTTCCGGAAGTCGACCGTCCGCCCCTGACCGTCGGTGAGCCGCCCGTCATCGAGCACCGCGAGCAGGATGTCGAACACGTCCGGATGCGCCTTCTCCACCTCGTCCAGCAGCACGACCGTGTACGGACGGCGCCGGACCGCCTCGGACAGCTGGCCGCCCTCCTCGTAGCCGACGTAGCCGGGCGGGGCGCCGACCAGCCGGGCCACCGAGTGCTTCTCGGAGTACTCGCTCATGTCGACCCGCACCATCGCGCGCTCGTCGTCGAACAGGAAGTCGGCGAGCGCCTTGGCCAGCTCGGTCTTGCCGACGCCGGTCGGGCCGAGGAACAGGAACGAGCCGGTGGGCCGGTTCGGGTCGCTGATCCCGGCGCGCGCCCGCCGGACCGCGTCGGACACCGCCTGGATCGCGGCGCGCTGACCGATCACGCGATGGCCGAGCTCGTCCTCCATACGCAGCAGCTTGGCCGTCTCCCCCTCCATCAGCCGCCCGGCCGGGATGCCGGTCCACGCCTGGACGACCTCGGCGATGTCGTCGGCGGTGACCTCTTCCTTCACCAGCACGTCGGTCGCGGGCTCGGCGTCGGCGGCCGACTCGAGCTCCCTCTCCAGGGCTGGCAGCTCGCCGTACTGCAGCCGCGACGCGGTCTCCAGGTCGCCGTCGCGCTGCGCCCGCTCGATCTGTCCACGCAGGTCGTCGATGCGCTCCTTGAGCTCGCCGACCCGGTTGAGCCCGGACTTCTCCCGCTCCCACCGTGTGTTCAGTGCGTCCAGCTTCTCGCTCTGGTCGGCCAGGTCGGCGGACAGCCGCGTGGATCTTTCGATCGAGGCCTCGTCGGACTCCTTCTTCAGCGCGAGCTCCTCCATCCGCAGCCGGTCGACCGAGCGCTGCAGTTCGTCGATCTCGACCGGACGGGAGTCGATCTCCATCCGCAGCCGGCTCGCCGCCTCGTCGACGAGGTCGATCGCCTTGTCCGGCAGGAACCGCGACGTGATGTAACGGTCGGACAGGGTGGCCGCGGCGACCAGGGTGCCGTCGTTGATCCGGACCTTGTGGTGCGCCTCGTACCGGCCCTTGAGCCCGCGCAGGATGCCGATGGTGTCCTCGACCGACGGCTCGCCGATCAGCACCGGCTGGAAGCGCCGCTCGAGAGCAGGGTCCTTCTCGATGTGCTCGCGGTACTCGTCCAGAGTGGTGGCGCCGACCATCCGCAGTTCGCCGCGCGCCAGCATCGGCTTGAGCATGTTCCCGGCGTCCATGGCGCCTTCACCCGTGGCACCCGCGCCGACGACGGTGTGCAGCTCGTCGATGAACGTGACGACCTGCCCGCCGCTGTCCTTGATCTCGTTCAGGACGGCCTTGAGCCGCTCCTCGAACTCGCCGCGGTACTTCGCGCCGGCGAGCATCGAACCGAGGTCCAGGGCCATCAATCGCTTGCCCCGCAGGGATTCGGGCACGTCACCGGCCACGATCCGCTGGGCGAGCCCCTCGACGACGGCGGTCTTGCCGACGCCCGGCTCGCCGATCAGGACGGGGTTGTTCTTGGTCCGCCGGCTCAGGACCTGGACGACGCGGCGGATCTCGGCGTCGCGCCCGATGACCGGGTCGATCTTGCCGTCGCGGGCTGCGGCGGTGAGATCGACGGCGTACTTCTCCAGCGCCTGGAACGTGCCCTCCGGGTCCGGGGAGGTGACGCGGGCCGAGCCGCGCACCGACTGCAGCGCGTCCCGCAGCGCCGCCGCGCTCACCCCGTGCTGCGCGAACAGGTCCGCGACGTCGCCGCCACTCTCGGCCAGGCCGATCAGCAGGTGCTCGGTCGACACGTACTCGTCCGACCGGTCGCGCGCCTCCCGCTCGGCAGCGTTGAGCACGGCGAGCAGGCCCCGCGAGGACTGCGGCGCGGCAACCGACGACCCGCTCGCGGACGGCAGCCTGTCGACCAGCCGCTGCGCCTGCGCGCGGATGGCGAGCGGGTCCGTGCCGACCGCCTGCAGCAGCGGTCGTGGCAGGCCCTCGGCGTCATCGAGGAGGGCGACGGCGACGTGTGCCGGCTCGGTCGCCGGGTTGCCGCGCTCGGCCGCGGTCTTCACGGCCGATGAGATCGCCTGGTTGCTCCGGGTGGTCAGGTCCATCGGGTTCCTCCTTTGCGATGAACACCCCCTTCAGCGGGTCAGGGCCCGCCGACGGGGGTGTCCATGGCCTCAGCGGCGGCGCTGTTGCGCCTGCGGCTGCCAGACGACGAGTGCGGCCGTCGACGGGCTGCTGCGCCGCAGCAGCTCCGCGTGGGCGTGGTCGAGTTCGGCCGCCAGCTCGGCGACGCGGGCGCGCAGCACGTCCACGTGCGTCTCGAGATCGATGATTCGCTTGATGCCGGCTAGGTTGACGCCGTCCTCCTGCGAGAGGCGCTGCACCTCGCGCAGCAGTGCGACGTCCCGCGCGGAGTAGCGCCGCCCGCCCCCCACCGTGCGGCCAGGAGTCACCAGACCGAGCCGGTCGTACTGCCGAAGCGTCTGCGCGTGCATCCCGGCGAGCTGGGCCGCCACCGAGATGACGAAGACGGGCGCATCATCGGGCACGTCACCCGGACGCAGCGTGACGCCGGCCATGTCAGGCCTCCTTCGCGGCGGCGACGGGCAGCGCGGCGGTGATCTGCGGGCGCGGATCGTCCACCTGTGCGGCGGCGTACCGCTGCAGCGCCTCGCGCGCCTCGCCGGACAGCTTCTGCGGCACCGCCACCTCGACGGTGACGAGCAGGTCGCCGCTACGGCCCTTCTTCGGCACACCCCGACCACGCACGCGCAGGGTGCGCCCGGACGGCGTCCCCGGCGCGATCTTCAGCGCGACCGACCCGTCCATCGTGGGCACGCGCAGCGTCGTGCCGAGTGCGGCCTCGGTGAACGTGATCGGCACGCTCAGCGTGAGGTCGTCGCCGCTGCGTCCGAACAGGGCGTGTGCGCGGACGTGCACGGTGACGAACAGATCGCCGGTCGGGCCGCCGTTCGTGCCGGGCGTCCCCTTGCCGGAGATGCGCAGCTTCGCGCCCTCACGCACCCCCGCCGGGACGCGCACGCTGATCGATCGGGTCTGGTTGGTGACGCCTGTCCCGCCGCACTCGGTGCACGGGTGCTCGACGATGGCGCCCGTCCCGCGGCAGTCGCGGCACGGTTCGCTGAACCCGAACCCGCCCTGGTTGCGGACGATCGAACCCGTCCCGCCGCACGTCGGGCAGCGGTGCGTGCCGGTGCCGGGCTCGGCGCCCGAACCGTGGCAGCGGTGGCAGGTGCCCGGCCCGGACAGCCGCAGCGGCAGGGTCGCCCCGTGCACCGCCTCCTCGAAGCCGAGCTCGATGTCGGCGGCGACGTCCTGCCCGCGGGTCGGCCCGCCCCCGCGCGAGCCGCCGAAGCCGCCCGCACCGCTCGACCCGCTCGACCCGAACAGGTCGCTGAAGAGGTCGCCGAAGTTGGTGTTGCCGCTGCCGCCGAACAGGTCGGACATGTCGAACGTGGTCCCGCCGCCGCCACTGAAGTTGCCCGGGCGGAACCCGCCGCCGGCGAACAGCGAGCGCGCCTCGTCGTACTCGGCCCGCTTCTTCGGGTCCGACAGCACGTCGTAGGCCTCGGACACGTCCTTGAACCGCGCTTCCGCCTCCGCGTTGCCCGGGTTCTTGTCCGGATGCAGGTCACGGGCGAGCTTGCGGTACGACTTCTTGATCGCGGCGGCGTCGGCGTCCTTGGCGACACCCAGCGCCGCGTAGTAGTCCTTCTCGATGTAGTCCCTCGTGGACATCGCTCGGCGTCACCTCGCTTTCGGTTGTGTTGGGTGGGCTCGCCCCGCTATTCGGCTGTCTCTGCTGGATCGTCGTCGGGCGTCGCTCCGTCTTCGGACGCTGCAACCTCTTCGGACGGTGCGGCGTCGTCACCGCCTGCCGACGGTCCGAGTCCCGACGCTCCGAGTCCGGGCGGTGGGAGCGGGTCGGAGACGCCGACCATCGCGGCGCGGAGCAGGCGGTCGCCGTGGCGGTAGCCCCTGCGCATCACCGTCGTGCAGGTCGGCTCGGTGACGTCCTCGGACTCGTTGTGCATCACGGCCTCGTGGATCGTCGGGTCGAACGGGTCGCCGTCCTCGCCGAAGGCCTGCAGCCCGAGCTTCGCGGTCACGACCTCGAGATGATCGGCGATCGCCTTCAACCCGCCGGTCAGGTCGCCGTGCGTTCGGGCCCGCTCGATGTCGTCCAGTACCGGCAGCAGCTCGCTGAGTGCCCGGCCCACGGCGAGTTCGCCGGCCGCCAGCCGTTCGCGGTCGGTTCGCTTGCGGTAGTTGGCGTACTCGGCCTGCAGCCGCTGCAGGTCGGCGGTGCGCTCGGCGAGCAGCTCCGCGTCCGCCGATGGTGCAGGGTTGGACGCCTCAGGCGTGCTCGACGCTGCATGATCAGGTCCGGGTTCGACCCCGGGGCGCGCCTTGCCGGTGACCGGGTCGATCTTCCGCTTGTCGCGGATCACGACCCGGTCCGGCTCGTCCGGGTGCGGCCCCGGCCTGGGGCGATCGCTCACTTGGACTCCTCGGCCCCGGTGTCGCCACCCTCGTCCACGACCTCGGCGTCGACCACGCCGTCGTCGGTGGACTCGGCCGAACCGGCGTCCGCTCCCGGCGCACCGGCAGCACCCTCACCGGCAGCCTGCGCGGCTGCGTACATCGCGCCGCCGGCCTCGGTCGCCACGGCGGACACCTTGTCCTGCGCGGCCTTGATCGCCTCGAAGTCGGCGCCCTCGAGCGACTTCTTCAGCTCCTCCAGAGCGGTCTCCAGCTCGGCCTTCTTGTCGGCCGGCAGCTTGTCCCCGTTCTCGGCCAGGAACTTCTCGGTCGTGAACTGCAGCCCCTCGGCTGAGTTGCGGGTCTCGGCCTCGTCGCGCCGCTTCTTGTCCTCCTCCGCGTGCGCCTCGGCGTCCTTCATCATCCGGTCGATCTCGTCCTTGCTCAGGCCCGAGCCGCCGGTGATCGTCATGCCCTGTTCCTTGTTGGTGGCCAGGTCCTTCGCCGAGACGTGCACGATCCCGTTCGCGTCGATGTCGAAGGTGACCTCGACCTGCGGGACCCCGCGCGGTGCCGGCGGGAGGCCGGTCAGCTCGAAGTTGCCGAGCGGCTGGTTCTGGGCGGCCATCTGGCGCTCGCCCTGGAACACCTGGATCTGCACGG
>JBOGDQ010000204.1:0-21685 GCA_050742975.1 Jatrophihabitantaceae bacterium | reverse complement strand
GACCTGACCGGAGCCTGGCGGTGGCTGGTGCCGAGCAGGCTCGCCCCGGTGTCGCCGAGCGCGCGCACCGCGGCGGCGGGCACCTTCGACGGGCCGGAGCCGAAGCGGCCGTCGACCGGTCGGATGCTCTCGGGGATGGTGATGGGTGCTGCCGTCACCGGTGGATTCTCGCACCCAGGGCGTTTCGCTGATGCCGCCGGACGAATCGGGCGAGTGGGTGCGTACCGGGCGCGGCGCTGTCCGGCTACGTAGCTCGGCGTGGCGATGATCGGTAACTACCCGGATGTGCCCGCGTGCTCCGGGGACGCACGATGCTCGGTGGTCGCTACTCGGACCAGGCGGCGATGATCGCGACAAGCGGCTATGGGCACATGTTCGGCATCTGACCTGGCGGTGGCGCCGGCATCCAGGGAGGGAGCCGGTGCCACCGCCGAAAGCGCGACGACGGGGGTATCGGTGAACGCGAGCACTGGCTTGTCAGCACTGACGGCCGACGCGGTGGTCCGGCTGCTCTACCAGGCGTTCGAGGTGCGTGACCTGACCCGGATCGGCACGCTGCTGAGCGACGAGGCGGAGTGGGTCGACACCACGAGCTCGGGCCGTGCGGTCGGTCGGGACGCGGTGCTCGCACTGCTGGCCGACGAGGTCCGCGAGAGCGGCGGCAGCTTCGCCCTACGGCTGCAGCAGCTCTACACCGACGATGACGGGCACGCGGTCGCGTTCCACGAGGTCACCGACGCGAGCGGGCAGGTGCATACGCGATGCCTGCTGTTCGAGGTGACCGACGGCCGGGTCGGGCGCGTGCAGGGCCTTGCTGCCGTCCCGTCCGGTCGTCTCGGCCGCGGCTGAGTGTGGCAGCACGCTCGTGGCCGGCAGTTCGGGCGGCAGTTGGGCCGCGCCGCTGTACCCGCGCTGGCGTCGATCTTGTTGCGCCTGGGACGCCACAGCCGCAGAGCCGCACCATCGTCGGAAGCGGCGCGGCGGGCGAAGGGTCAGTCGAGGATCGTCAGTTCCAGGGAGCCGGTCACGAGCCGCCGGCCGTCGCCCAGATCCAACGGAGCGGTCAGGTGCCAGTCGCCAGGAGGGACGGCGTATCCGAGCTCCTGGCTGTAGCTGGCCGTTCCGACGAGCAGTGGGATGCGGACCGTTTCCGATGGTGCTGCGCTGAAGATGACCAAGGGTTGGATCTGCGCGCCTGCGTAGCCACCGACCGTCGCCCCGGTGTTCGCGTCGATGATGCCCGCGGTGAGGGTGCCGTTGGTGTGCACGGTGATGTCGCTTCCGCTGAGGTTCGTGAGTAGCAGATGGTGGGTCGTGCTCTGGCCGCTGCGAATGGACAGCGGTCCGTCCAGTGCGACGCGCAGCTCGGCTGGATCGACGGGCGTTCGCTCACGCTCTGCGACCGCCCTCGGTCGGGTCTGCGGCGTCGATCCGGGCGGGTAGGGAAGGGCGCCGACCCGCAGGGAAACGAAGTCGCGGTAGCGCGCGTGCAGTTCGGCTGCCGTGGCTTCGGCGTCGGGGGCGAGATGGATGCGGACGGGCGGGCGCCGGTATCCGGGCTCAGGCGTCGGATACTGCTGGAGCACTCGTGGCCGCGTGTCCCGGAGCCTGAGCAGGTCGATGCGCAACTGCTCCCAGGCCTCGAGCGCGGCGGGGTCGGCCCGCTCGACGCGCACCCAGCCAGCTATGCCGAGTCGCTGCGCCAGTCCGGTGATCGCGGCCATGTCCTGATCGTTCAGGTCGATCACGGTCACCCGAAGCCCGCGGTCGGGATCGAAGCTGGCCTCGGCGAAGCGCTCTGCAACGATCCGGCGCGCCTCGTCGAAGAGCTCGTGCGAGCGCTGTTCGACCTCATCCGGCGCAGTCGGGCCGCGGCGCTCGCCGGGCTGCGTTCCCACCGCGCCTCCCTCCACCTGTCGCGGCTCTGTCTGTCGCGCCGATTATGCGCGTGCCCGATGGTCAGATGGTGATTGTGCCGTCGCGAGCGGGGGTTTGACGCAATCTGCAACACCGCGAGCCACGGTGAACCAGGCGGCCTCCGCGCAACCGAGGCTCGATGCGTGGCTGCGACCTCCGCGCACCAGGGCACGTCGCGCACCAGGGCGACGGCGCCTCGGCGTAGATCTTGTTGCGCATCCGACGGCCCGTCGACAGGTGGTCGGGCGTCTGATGTCTAGCCTTCAAGCGTGCCGCCTCACTATCACGTCTCGTCGGTCCTCAACCGTGAGTCGATCCGGGTGCACGGGCTTGACTGGCAGCGCATGGGTGCGGCGCGCGGGATTGCGGGTAGCGAGCGTCCGGAGCAGGACGGATGCTTCCTGGTCGCGGACGACTTCGACGTCGACTGGTTCGTGGGCTTGAACAACACCGGCGGCCCGGTCGACGTGTGGGAGGTCGCTGGTGTCGACCCCGGCTCGCTGGTCCGGTCGCCGGAGGGTTACCTCTACTTTCCGGGTGCGATCGCGGCTGATCGTGTTCGGCTGGTCAGAGCGGACGTTCCGCCACGCGCGAGGTAGCTACGCCACCGCATCAAACGCTCTGATCAGCTGCGGGTTGTGGTCGATCAGCAGCCACAGGTCGCAGCTGATCACGGGGCGTGGTGCTTGCGTCCGCGCCGATCAACCGCCGCTGACGCCGGCCAGCTCGCGCCGTGATCTATCGGCCAGGACGGGCGAACCGACGTGCTCGGCCAGGGCTGCGGCCGCGGTGAGCAGTGCCGTCGCGGCGGCCGGTTCCGTGGACGTGAGCAGGATGCCGCGGCCGTGATCGACGGCGTCCACCACCAGCGCGCCCGGGCCGGCGACGACGAGCTGCCCGCCGTACGGCGCGAGCTCCTCGGCCAGCGCGGTGCGCGCCCGTTCGTCCAGCACGGCGCGGGCGACCGGCGCGAGGTAGGCCAGCGTCGGGGGCCGCAGCCAGTCACGGGAGAGGGTCCAGCTGCCACCGGCGTACAGCGGCGCGACGAGCCGGCCGGCAGCGTCCGTGACGAGGACGAGGCCGGCCAGCTGTGCCGCGGTGACGAGCTGACGCACCAGGGCGATCGTGGCCCGGTCGGCCCAGTGCAGGTCCTCCAGAACCAGCAGGACCGGTGCCGCGGCCGCGGCCTCGCGCAGGACGTGCCGGACGGCTTCGACGAGCAGGCGCCGCGACGTCGCCGCGTCCTCCACCGCGAGCGGTGCGGGCAGCCGGGCAGCCAGCTCGGGCAGCAGCGCGGCAAGTGAGCCCGCCGTCGGCCCGCCTGCCTTCGCCGGGTCGGCGTGGCTCCCGAGGTACGGGCGGAGCGCGTCGGCAACCGGGCCGAACGGCGCACCGAAGTCCGGGTCGCAGCGCCCGGCCAGCACGAGGGCGCCGCTCGCATGTGCGTCGGCCGCCACCCGTCCGGCGAGCGTCGACTTCCCGATGCCCGGTTCGCCGCCGATCATCACGGTCGCCCGCTCACCCCGCCTGGCCGCGGCCAGCGACGAACCGAGAGCGGCGATCTCGGCGGCGCGGCCCACGAAGCCGTCCGTGACCGGGAGCATGACGGGCAGGGCCAGTTGAGCGGCCGGCGCGGGCGGGTCGGGCTGCGTGTGCAGCAGGGCGATCAGCTCGCCGCGGGTGGTGACGCCGAGCTTGCGGTAGATCGCGCCGAGGTGCGTTTCGACGGTCCGCGGGCTGAGGAACAGCTGCTCGCCGATGGCCTTGGCGGATGCGCCGGTTCGCGCAGCCACCGCCACCGCACGCTCGCGGTCGGTCAGCTCGTCGAGTCCCACGGACACCCTCCCCGGAGGTTTCTCGGGGCCGAGCCTAGGCGTTGGCCGGTGCGCCCCGCAGGTCGGCGTCCCGCAGGTCGGCGCTCCGCCGGTCGGCGTCCCGCAGGTCGGCATCTGAACTTTTGTGGGTGGGCTCGCTGAGCTCGTCGACGAGGACGCCTTCCCGTGTGTCTCCGGGTCGCTGGTCGACAGCGCTGGCGGTGATTTCGCGGACGAGGAGTTCCTGTTCGGCCTGCAGAGCGTCCTGGACGGCGTGGCGACCCTCATCGCCCGGAGGACACGGCGTCGCTAGCCCAGGTACTCGGCGGCCACTCGCTTCGGAACGCACATGCGCCAGGCGTCGACGAGTAGTTCGGCCAGTTCGTCCGCGTCGACGGCGGCCAGCCGCAGCCGCACCCACTGGTAGCGCTCGTCGGACTTCACCGGCATCAGGAACTTGTCCGGATCGCCGGCGACGAGCGCGGCCCGCTCCTCGCGCGGGAATCCGAAGCCGAGCAGGCTCTCGTCGGGCGACAGGGAGGCGAACACGATGCGGCCGGCGCGGAACTTGACCCGGTCGCCGACGAGGACTTCATAGGCTCTGGGCAGCGGCTCGACGATGCGCCGTACGTCCTCGATCGTCGCCATGCTCCGACCGTAGGAAGCAGGTCCGACTGAGCTGTATGAGCCAGGTCCGACAGCGCTGTCGGTCCCGTCTCCTACCGTGCCGCCCCATGAGCATCCGTTGGTACAGCGTCGTCGTCGACTGTCGGGACGTCGCGGCGCAGGCCGCCTGGTGGGCGGACGTGCTGGGCTGGAAAAAGGTGTACGAGGCGGTCGACGAGGTTGTGATCGTTCCTCCGCATGCGCTGAGCAAGCAGGAGCAGATCCCGGTCGAGGAGCAGGGCCCGGGGTTGGTGTTCGTGCCGGTGCCCGAAGGCAAGACCGTCAAGAATCGGCTGCACCTCGACCTCGCTCCGCGTGCCGGCGACGACCAGGCAGCCGAGGTCGAACGGCTGGTCGCGCTCGGCGCCTCGCGCGTTGACGTCGGTCAGGACGCCGAGGCGACCTGGGTGGTGCTCGCCGATCCCGAGGGCAATGAGTTCTGCGTGCTCAGTCCGCGCGACTGACCTACGTCCCGAGGACTCGGTCGAGGTAGGCGTTGCCGAAGACGCGCTGCGGGTCCAGCCGGTCGCGCAGCGCGACGAAGTCGGCGTGCCGGCCGTACGTGGTGGCCAGCGAGCGGGCGTCGCGGTGGTGCACCTTTCCCCAGTGCGGCCGCCCGTCGACGTCCTGGGCAATCGCCTCGACCGCGCGGAAGTACGCCTCGTGATCGCGCCGGTGGTACTGGTGTACGGCGATGTAGCCGGACTCGCGGCCGTGGGCGGTCGACAGCCAGATGTCGTCCGCGGCGGCGAACCGGACCTCGACCGGGAAGCCGATCCGCTCGCTGCTGCGGGCCAGGTACGCCTCGATCCCGCTCAGCACGTACGGGACGGCCTGGCGCGGGACGGCGTACTCCATTTCGCGGAACCTGACCCGGCGCGGCGAGGCGAACACGTTGTACGAGCGGTCGATGTAGTCGCGGGCGGACAGCGCGCGGGCCGCGATCGCGTTGGCACGAGGGATGAGCGACGGCCGTCGGGTGGTCACCCGATTGATCGCGTCGAACACCGTGTTGGACAGGAACTCGTCGTCGAACTGGTGCCGGATCCGGCCCACCGGCCGCAGCTCGGTGCCGGGAAGCACGCGGTTGTTCCGCTTGGTGAGCACCCGTCTCGTGTGCGGGAACCAGTAGAACTCGAAGTGGTCGTTGCCGTCGACGTTCCGGTCCAGGTCGGCGAGCACCTCGTCGTAGGAGGCGGGTGCCTCGGATGCGGCGAGGGCGAACGCGGGCTCGCACTGCAGGGTGACGGTGGCGATGACCCCGAGCGCGCCCAGCCCGATGCGCGCGGCGTCGAACGCCTCGTGCCCGGAGTCGATGTCCAGCAACTCGCCCGTCGCGGTGACCAGTTGCAGCGCGTGGACCTGCGTCGCCATCCCACCGAGTTTCGCGCCGGTGCCGTGGGTTCCGGTCGAGATCGCGCCGGAGATCGTCTGCACGTCGATGTCGCCGAGATTGGGCAGGGCCAGGTCGAGATGCCAGAGCGCTGTGTTGAGGTCGTGCAGACGGGTGCCGGCCAGGACGGTCACCAGCCCGCTCTCGCGGTCGGCGCGCAGGACACCGGCGAGCCGATCGAGCCTGAGCTGGACACCGTCCGTCTCCCCGATCGCGGTGAACGAGTGGCCGGCCCCGATGGGCTTGACCCGCGTGCCGGCGGCCGTGGCTTGGGCGATCACGTCCTGCAGTTCGGCGATGTTCGCGGGTGAGCGGACGCTGACCTCGGCGGTCACCGTCCCGGCCCAGTTCGTCCACGTCGCCATGGCGACCATGATGAACTGGACGATTGTCCAGGTCAAGGCTTGACTTGGACGCTTGTCCAGCGCTCTTATGTGGCGGTGGGAGTGCGCATGCCGATCGAGCAACGCCGGTCACAACTGATCGAATCGGCGCTGGACGTCGCGGCAGCGGAGGGGATCGCCGCGACGACGGTCCGCCGGGTCGCGGACCAGGCCGGCGTGGCACTCGGGGTCGTCCACTACTGCTTCCAGGACAAGGACGAACTCTTCGCCGCGCTCGCCGCGCGCATCGTCGACGAGCTGGCCGGGGCGAGCGCCGCGGGGCTGGGGCTCGGCACCGCTCCCGGCCGGTCTGCGGCTCCCGGCCGGTCTCCCGCTCCCGGTCGGTCTCCCGCCCCCGGTCGGTCTGTGGTTCCCAGCCGGTCTGTGGCTCCCAGCCGGTCTCCCGACCTCGCGACGGCCCTGAACGCCGCGACGGCCGCGCTGTGGGACACGATCGAGGCGACGCCCGGCGAGCAGTTGCTGACCTACGAGATCACGACGTACGCGCTGCGCAACCCCGAACTGCGCGCGGTCGCGACGCGGCAGTACG
The DNA here is from genome assembly GCA_050742975.1 of Jatrophihabitantaceae bacterium. GTDB lineage: Bacteria > Actinomycetota > Actinomycetes > Mycobacteriales > Jatrophihabitantaceae > JBDTGE01. The sequence continues at coordinate 14,962 of JBOGDQ010000204.1, read as the reverse complement.
AGGTGTCGCAGGCGGCCGTGGAGGGGCTGCTGTCCCTGGCGGCAACGGCGAGCGGCGCGACCTGGACGACGCCGCTGCCGCAGCTCGCAGGCCAGACGCTCGCCTTCGTCGACGGTGTCACCCTGCGCTGGCTGGTCGACGGTGACGGCGCGGGGGCGCGCGCACGGCTCGCCGCTTTCGCCGGGTACCTCGCGACGCATGCCCGTCGCAGTCGCTCGCGCCCTCGGCCGGCGTCCCGATGATCGCCGCCTCCCGATGATCGCCGCCTCCCGATCAGGTTTCCCCCGCTGGGCACCGGTTTCGGCGCCGCAACCGGGCACTGGCGGGGAAAACGTGATCAACGGCGCGCGAGGAGCACCCCGTGACTGACCTCGCGGCGCTGACCGCGGCCACGGCGCACCTGGACCCGCCGCTCGTCGCGCTCGACCTGAACGCGGCCCGCGCGAACGCGGCCGAGCTGGTGCGCCGCGCGAATGGGGGTACCCGCGGCAATGAAGGCGTAGCCGCCGGGGGAGGCACGCCGGTGCGCGTCGCCAGCAAGTCGGTGCGCTGCCGCTACGTGCTCGACCTGGCGCTGGCCACGCCGGGGTTCTCGGGCGTGATGGCCTACTCCGTGCGGGAGGCGATCTGGCTGGTCCGCAACAGCTGTCCCTCCGGGAGCGACGGCGTACCCGCGCGGGCAGGGCCTCCCAGCCGCAGTGCAGGCGCACCAATCCGGGCTGGGCGTTCCCGCGGCAGCGACGACCTACCGACCATGGGGAACGTGCTGCTCGGCTACCCGAGCGCCGACCGCGGCGCGCTGGCCGAGCTGGCGTCCGATCCGGCCCTGGTCGAGGCGATCACCCTGATGATCGACGGTATCGAGCAGCTGGACCTGATCCGCTCGGCAACCAGCGAACCAGTGCGCGTGTGCCTGGACGTCGACGCGTCGTTGCGGATCGGACGGCTGCATCTCGGCGTCCGCCGCTCGCCGCTGCGGACTCCGGCCGACGCCGCCACGCTCGCGAAAGCCGCGCTGGCAAAGGGGTTCCGCGTCGTCGGCGTGATGTTCTACGAGGCGCAGATCGCCGGCCTTCCCGACTCGTCACCCGCGGTGCGGTTGGTGAAGAGGCGGTCCGCCGCTGAACTCGCGGTGCGGCGGGGCGCCGTTGTCGGGGCGGTGCAGGACGTCGTCGGTGAGCTGGAGATCGTCAACTCCGGCGGCACCGGCAGCCTGGAGGTGAGCAGCGCCGATCCGCACGTCACCGAGGTGACCGCCGGCTCAGGTCTGTACCTGCCGACACTGTTCGACGGCTACCGCGCGTTCGCAGCGCGCCCGGCGCTGTTCTTCGCGCTGCCGGTCGTGCGCCGCCCCACGCCCGGTATCGCGACCCTGTTCGGCGGCGGGTACATCGCGTCGGGTCCGGCCGGAAGGACGCGGGTGCCGTCGCCGGCGACGCGCGGGCTCAAGCTGCTCGGCACCGAGGGGGCCGGCGAGGTGCAGACCCCGGTGCGCGGAGCGGCCGCCGCCGCGCTCCGGGTCGGCGATCGCGTGTGGTTCCGGCACGCCAAGGCCGGCGAGCTGTGCGAGCGGTTCGAGACCGTGCACGTGGTGGACGGCGCAACGCTCGTCGGGTCGGTGCCGACCTACCGCGGCGAGGGCAAGTCCTTCGGCTGAGTGCGCGCTCGCACTCGCAGCGTGGCAAGCACGTCGGCGATCGCAGCCCGGGTGACGGGGTCGTGGACCAGGCCGTCCGCGCCCACGGCCTCGCGCGCGACCGGGACATGCCGGCAGGCCGACTCGACGATCGACGCCTGGACGTACCCGAGCACGGTAGCCAGCGTCGCGTGCGCCCCACCGCCGCGCCGCCCGTCGGCCGCCGCGTTCACCCAGGCCACCGCCTTGCCGGTCATGACGGTGCCGCCGACCGTCCAGTCCAGCAGGTTCTTCATCGACCCCGGCAGCGTCCCCGCGTACTCCGGCGTGCAGAACAGGACGGCATCGGCGGCAGCGATCGCCGCACGCAGGCCGGCAACGGCGGGCGGCAGCGGCGACACGTCCAGGTCCGGGTTGAAGTGCGGGAGCCCGTCGATGCCGGGGTACACGACAGCCGTCACGCCGGGCGGTGCCGAGACGGCAGCGGTCCGCACCAGCGCCGAGTTCGTCGAGTGCTCCCGGGTACTGCCCGAGATCAGCAGGATCGTCATGAACTGCTCAGCAACGCCCGGCCCGCGCTCCATTCCGCGGACCGGCCGGTGAACCGGTCACGGGTGGACGATGTCGTTCCAGCCCTCGACCTCGGACGGCCGGCGTGGCTCCGGTCCGATGTAGCGGGCGGACGGGCGCACGAGCCGTCCGGTGCGCTTCTGCTCCATGATGTGGGCCGACCAGCCGGCCGTGCGGGCCGAGCTGAACATCGCGGGCATCATGTGCGGCGGCACCTCGGCGAAGTCGAGGATCACGGCCGCCCAGAACTCGACGTTGGTCTCGATCGGACGGTCCGGGCGCCGCTCGCGCAGCTCGGCGAGCGCGGCCTGCTCCAGCGCCGACGCGGCCTCGAAGCGGGGCGCGCTCAGCTCCTTGCAGGTGCGCCGCAGCACGCGGGCGCGGGGGTCCTCGGCCCGGTAGACGCGGTGCCCGAAGCCCATCAGCCGCTCGTGCCGGTCGAGGATGCCGGCTACCACCTTGCGGGCGTCGTCGTTCTTCTCGACCTCCTCGATCATCGGCAGGACGCGGGCCGGGGCGCCGCCGTGGAGCGGGCCGCTCATCGCGCCGATGGCGCCGGACATGCAGGCAGCGACGTCGGCGCCGGTCGATGCGATCACCCGGGCGGTGAACGTGGACGCGTTCATCCCGTGCTCGGCGGCCGACACGAAGTAGGCGTCGACGGCCCGGACGTGTGCCGGGTCCGGCTCGCCGCGCCAGCGCACCATCATCCGCTCGACGATCGTGTCGCACTCGTCGATCCGCGTCTGCGGGACGGCCGGGTTGGCCATGCCGCGCGCCGACTGCGCCACGTAGGACAGCGCCATGACGGCCGCGCGCGCCAGCTGCTCGCGCGCCTCCTCGTCGCTGATGTCCAGCAGCGCGCGGTAGCCCCAGATCGGCGAGAGCATCGCCAGCGCGGCCTGCACGTCGACGCGCACGTCGCCGGTGTGCACCGGGATGGGGAACGGCTCGGCGGGCGGCAGGCCGGGACCGAACTTGCCGTCGACCAGCAGGGCCCACACGTTGCCGAAGGTGACCGAGCCGGCCAGGTCCTCGATGTCGACGCCTCGGTAGCGCAACGCGCCGCCGTCCTTGTCCGGTTCGGCGATCTCCGTCTCGAACGCGATGACACCTTCCAGGCCCGGGCTGTAGTCGGCTGACATGCGAGTGCTCCGATCGGGTTGTTCGGCTGACGTCCGTCGCGGTGGGTCGCACCGGCAACCCCATTCTGCCCACACCGACCTGGGAGACGAGAAGTCGCCCCGGACCGGCCCGCCCGATCGAGCCAGGTGATCCAATGGTGCCGTGACAGACCCAGCCGGGATGCGCCGGGACTACCAGCTCGGTCAGCTCGACGAGAGCGCGGTTCCGGCCAGTTGGCTCCCGCTGATGCAGCAGTGGTTCGCCGACGCGGTCACCGCGCTGAGCGAGCTCGAGGTGAATGCCATGCAGGTCGCAACGGTGGACGCCGCCGGGAGGCCGAGCGTGCGCACGGTGCTGCTCAAGGCGTTCGACGAGCGGGGGGTCGTGTTCTTCACCAACTACGAGTCGGCCAAGGCTCGCGACCTGGCCGAACGTCCTTACGCAGCCGCGGTCCTGGCCTGGGTCCCGTTGCAGCGGCAGGTTCGGGTGAGCGGGCCGGTGACGCGTGTCGACCGCGCCGAGACCGAGGCGTACTTCGCCACCCGGCCGCGCGGGTCGCAGCTCGGCGCGTGGGCCTCGCCGCAGTCGTCGGTGGTGCCCTCGCGCGCTGTCCTCGACGAGGCCGAGCGCGCAGTTGCCGAGCGCTTCGACGGGACGGACATCCCGGCGCCCGAGCACTGGGGCGGCTACCGCATCACACCCCATGCCGTCGAGTTCTGGCAGGGACGTCCCGACCGCATGCATGACCGGCTGCGCTACCGTCGCGACGGCGTGACGGCGACCTGGCTGCTGGAACGACTCGCCCCGTGAGCGAGGTGCCCGACACTCCCGACCCTGCGGAGGCCGTCGAGCAGGCGCGACAGCTGCGCGGACTGCTGGGCCGGCACGCCGTCGACACCAGGCCGCTCGCGATCGCCCCGTACCGACGGCTGCTGATCGGGCAGGGCACCTCGTTCGTCGGCTCGATGCTGACCCAGGTCGCGGTGCCGGTGCAGGTGTACGCGCTGACCCGGTCCTCGCTGTACGTCGGCTTCGTCGGGCTGGCCGGGCTGCTGCCGATCGTGATCTTCGGCCTGTACGGCGGGGCGATCGCGGACGCCGTCGACCGCCGCCGGCTGTACCTGTGGTCCTCGCTCGGCGGCTGGGCGGTCACCGTGGCGCTGCTGATCCAGACCCTGCTGGACGTCGGCAACGTCGGTCTGATCCTGGGCCTGGTGGTGGTGCAGTCCGGCATGTTCGCGACCGCGTCCTCCGCGCGCGGAGCGATCATCCCGCGCATCGTCGAGCTGGACCTCGTCCCCGCGGCCAACACGCTGAACTTCACAGTCAGCAACGTCGGCCAGGTGGTCGGCCCGCTGATCGCCGGCGTCCTGGTCGGGCTCGAGCACGGGTTCGCGTACGCATACGGGATCGACGCGGTGCTGTTCACGGCCGCGCTGTACTCGGCGCTGCGCCTGCCCGCAATCCCTCCGCTCGGCGACGGCGCGAGGGAGCGTCCGAATCTGCGCATCGTGGTCGAAGGGCTGCGGTTCATCGCCGCCCGTCCGGTGCTGGTCATGTCGTTCGTGGTCGACATCGCGGCGATGGTGCTGGCGATGCCGCGCTCGCTGTTCCCCGCGGTGGCCGACTCGCGCTTCGGTGGCAACGTCGGCCCGCTGTACGCCGCGATCGCGATCGGTGCCGTCGTGGCCGGCCTGTCGAGCGGCTGGATCGGACGGGTGCGGCGGCAGGGTCGCGCGCTGGTGTTCGCGATCGCCGGCTGGGGTGCCGCGGTCGCCCTGTCCGGACTGGCCCACCAGCTGTGGCTGGTCGTCGCCCTGCTCGCGGTCGCCGGTGCTGCGGACCTGATCAGCGCCGTCTACCGGCAGACGATCCTGCAGACCTACGCGCCGGACGAGATGCGCGGCCGTATGCAGGGCGTGTTCGTCGCGGTGGTGGCGGGCGGACCCCGGCTCGGCGACGTCCGGGCGGGCGGCACCGCGGCGGTGAGCTCGCCGGAGTTCTCCTGGGTCGCCGGCGGCCTTGGCTGCATCGTGGTGGTCGCCGTCGCCGGCTACCTGGTCCGCCCGTTCTGGCGCTACGACGCGGCCGCGACCGCCGACGGCGCCGATCCCGGCCACGGGCTGGAAGCGGTCGTCGAGGAAGCTCGCTAGGTTCTGTCAATGACGTTGACGGGGCAACAGTTCAGCATCACCGCGGGCGAGCATGCGGCGACGGTGGTCGAGGTCGGCGCCGGCTTGCGGCGGTACACGCGCGGCGGCGTCGACGTCACGTGCAGTTACCGCGACGACGTGCTGCCGCCGAAGGGATGTGGCGGCGTCCTGGTGCCGTGGCCCAACCGGGTGCGTGCCGGCCGGTACAGCTTCGACGGCGCGCCGCAGCAGCTCGCGCTCACCGAACCCGCTGCAGGCAACGCCATCCACGGCCTCGGCCGCTGGGCGCGCTGGACCCCGCTCCGGCACGATGCGTCGACGGTGACGCTAGGCCTGGACCTGGTGCCGCAGACCGGCTGGCTGTTCGAGCTGCGTGTCGAGGTCACCTACCAGCTCGACGAGCGTGGCCTGACGGTGACGGCGACGGCCCGCAACTCCGGTGAGCATCGCGCACCGTTCGGCGCCGGCTTCCACCCGTACCTGTCCACGCACGGCGCGCCGCTGGATGCGACGGCCGTGCGGCTGCCGGCGGCAACGCGGCTGCTGATGGACGACCGGCAGATCCCCGTCGGTTCGGCGGACGTGGCCGGCACGGCGTACGACCTGCGCGACGGCCGTCCGCTCGGCGCGCTGCGAATGGACGACGGCTTCACCGACCTGCGCTACGACAACGGCCGCGGCGTCGCGGAGGTGTGCTCGGCCGGTGGTGGCGCGCAGGTGTGGTTCGACGAGGCGTTCGGTCACCTGCAGGCGTTCACGCTCGACGAGTTCCCCGGACGGGGTGCACCCGGCATCGCGATCGAGCCGATGACCTGCGCGCCGGACGCGCTCAACTCCGGCGCCGGCTTGATCGTCCTGGACCCCGGTGCGACCTGGACGGGCACGTGGGGGATCGAGCCGCTGTGAGTCGCCGCGTGAATACCCCCGTGACCACACGCTGAGGTGGTCACGGGGGTATTCACCGTGCTCAGGCCGGCTCCCCGATGCGTCGGGCGCAGACCGCGAGCAGCACCGCGAACCCGGCCTGCACGCCGACCACGACCACGAACGCGGTGCGCATGCTGTGGCCGGACAGGCTGACGAACAGGGTGCCCAGGCTGGCGACGCCGAGCGCGATCGCGCCCTGCTGCATGGTCGTGAGCACGCCGCTGCCGACACCGGCCAGCCGCTGCGGAACCCCGCCGAGCACCGTGCGGAACAGCGCCCCGACGCCGAGCGACTGCCCGAACCCGGCGAGGGCCAGGCCTGGCGCCAGCGCGACGAGCGACACGTGCGGCCACTGATCTGCGACCACGGCAACCAGCCAGGCCAGGCCGACCGCCTGGGCCGCGAAGCCGACCGGCAGCAGCCGCGTCCCGACCTGCTCGTACAGCCGCGCCGTCATCAGCGAGCCGGCGAAGAACGCCACGGCCATCGGCGTGATCGCTAAGCCCGACCCGAGCGCGTCGTGGTGCAGCTCGTCCTGGACCGTCAACGCGAACACGAACATGAACGCGCCGAAGCCGGCGTAGAACGGCGCGCCCACCAGCAGCCCCCGGCGCACGGACGCCAGAGCGACCAGTGACGGCGGGACGAGCGGTGTCGCGCCGCCTGCCTCGGCCTGCCGCTCGACGACGACGAACGCCGCCGCGAACACCGGTGCCGCGGCGAGCACGAGCCACGACCAGGCAGGCCAGTGCAGCGACGGACCCTCGGTCAGCGGGACGAGCAGTGAGACGATCGCCGCGCCGAGAAGCGCGGTACCGGGGACATCGACGCCGGCCGGATGCGGTGAGCGGGTCGCCGGGACGGTGCGGCGCACGAGCAGCAGCCCGGCGATGCCGAATGGGACGTTGACCAGGAAGATCGGCCGCCACGACGAGCCCGCGATATCGGCGTTCAGCAGGGCGCCCCCGAGCAGTTGCCCGAGCACGACCGCGATGCCTCCGGTGGCCGCGTACAGGCCGATCGCGCGGCTGCGCGCCGGACCGTCGAGCGTCGCCTGGAACGTCGCGAGCACCTGGGGCTGCAGCAGCGCGGCCGACACACCCTGCAGCACCCGGGCGGCCACCAGCAGGCCGATGCTCGGCGCCACGCCGCACAGCAGCGAGGTGAGAGTGAACCCGGCCATGCCGATCACGAACATGCGCCGTCGGCCGATCGCGTCGCCGAGCCGGCCGCCGACGACGAGCGAGACGGCGAAGGCCGTGCCGTAACCGGCGACGACGAGTTCGAGCATCGGGGCCGAGCCGTGCAGGGTGGCGTCGATGGTCGGCAGCGCGACGTTGACGATGAAGAAGTCGAGCATCGGCAGGAACGCGCCGAGCAGCAGGATCGCGACGCCGAGCGGGGTCATCCGCTGCTGCTCGCGACGGGTACCGCCGGACGTCAGGGTGGCAAGTTGGGTGGTCATGGCTGCAACTCTGCGGCCGGTACGAACCTGGTACCAGTAGCGTGTTTATCCAGGTATAGCGACTACCTGGCACGATGGGCGCGGCTGGGCCAAGCTGGAGGCATGACGTCCACGATCAGCCCACTGCGTAACGCCAAGACCTCACGGGACGCCGACGAGATCCGACGTGCCGAGCTGTCGGCGTTCCTGCGCAGTCGCCGCGAGCGCATCGCGCCGCAACAGGTCGGGGTCGCGTACACCGGCCGCCGCCGCACTCCCGGCCTGCGGCGCGAGGAGGTCGCGCAGCTCGCCGGCGTGGGCGTCACCTGGTACACGTGGCTGGAACAGGGCCGCGACATCAAAGTGTCCGAGCAGGTGCTCGAGGCGATCGCCCGCACGCTGCTGCTCGACCGCGACGAGCGCACGCATCTGTTCACCCTGGCCGGTTCGGCCGACCAGAGCGTCGCCAGGGAGTGCGGCTCGATCAGCCCGCAGATGCACGCGCTACTCGCGCAGCTCGCTTCCTTCCCAGCCTGCGTGGTGAACGGCAAGTACGACCTGCTGGCCTACAACCGCAGCTACGCCCGGCTGATCGGGAACATGGACGAGGTGCCGATCGAGAGCCGCAACTGCATGTGGTTGCTGTTCACCGATCCGGCCTGGCGCAAGACGATGGTCGAATGGGACGACGCCGCGGCGCGGATGACCGCGAACCTGCGCGGCCTGTACGCCGACCACGTCAGCGAGCCGGCCTGGAAGTCGTTCGTCGCCAGGCTGCGCGCCGAGTCGGCCGAGTTCGCCGAGCTGTGGGAGCGTCATGAGGTGCGCGGCATCGAGAACAAGCGCAAGCGGTACCGGACCTCGCTCGTCGGCATGCTGCACCTGGACGTGGTCAACACCTGGCTGGCCCCGAAGAACGGCACGCGCCTGCTTGTGTACACCCCCGGTGACGCGGAGACCGGACGGCGCTTGGAGAAGATGGCCGCGATGATCGCCGAGGAAGTGTGACGATGGAACTGACCAAGTTCACCCACGCCTGCGTCCGGGTCGACGACGGCGACCGATCGCTGGTGATCGACCCCGGCGTGTTCAGCGAGGTCGAGCGCGCGCTGGACGGGGCGGGTGGCGTGCTGATCACGCACGAGCACACCGACCACCTGGACGCCGACAAGTTGCGGGCCGCGCTGAGCGCCGATCCACGCCTGCGGGTGTGGGCGCCGAGCGGCGTCGCCGACTCGCTCGCCGAGCACGGCGAGCAGGTCGTCGCGGTGGCGCCGGGCGAGACGCTCGAGGCGGCCGGGTTCTCGGTCCGCACGTTCGGGGGCCAGCACGCCCTGATCCATCCGCTCATCCCGATGGTGGCCAACGTCGGCTACCTGATCGACGAGGACGTGTTCCACCCGGGCGACTCGTTCACCGTCCCGGACGCGCCGGTGCGCACGCTGCTGATCCCGACGAACGCGCCCTGGTCCAAGGCGGCCGAGGTGATCGACTTCGCCGTCGCGGTCCGGGCCCCGCGCGCGTTCCAGATCCACGACTCGCTGGTGACGCCGGTGTACGCGGGCATGGTCGAGGGTCATCTGACGCGCATCGCGGCGCCGTTCGGCGTCGACTTCGAGCACCTGGACCCTGGGCAGACCGCCTCGCTCTGACCGATCGCCAAGCCAATGGCAGCTCGATGGTAGCGTGATACCAATGAAGACCACGATCGACTCCGCCGGACGCATCGTCGTGCCGAAGCAGCTGCGCGATGCGCTCGGGCTCAGCTCCGGTGGGTCCGTCGACATCAGCTTCTACGGCGCGGGACTGCAGGTGGTTCCGCTGAGCCGTACCGCGCGGTTGACCAAGCTCGGCCGCACGTTGGTCGCCGACTCGCAGACTCCGATCGACGACGAGACGATCTTCGATCTCATCGACTCCGGCCGGCGGTGAAGCAGCTCGCCTTCGACACCAGCGCAGCGATTCCGCTCTTGGTGCGCTCGCACTCGGCCCACGCCGCGGTACGTCGGCAGGCAAGGGGACGCTCGCCGGTCCTCACTGCACACTCGCTTGCCGAGACCTACTCGGTGCTGACGAGGCTGCCGGGCGACGCCCGACTGGCTCCGCTCGACGCGGTGAGGTTGATCGAGTCGAACTTCGGTTCGCCGCTGCAGCCGAAGCCATCCACGCTGGCCAAGCTTCCCGCGCTGCTCGCTCCGCTAGGCGTGGCCGGTGGTGCCGTCTACGACGCGCTGGTCGCGTTGGCGGCGGTGGAGCGTGGAGTGCCGCTGGCCACCCGAGACGCGCGGGCGCTCGGCACCTACGCCGTGATCGGCGTCGAGGTCGAGGTCATCGGGCCTGACCGCAGCGCCGGACCGATCATCTGCAGCTGATCACCGTGCCTCTGTCCTTCGGACGGGATGCGGCTTATGGTCGAGATTGCGGCGTCCCCTCGCCGCCTTCTCGGGGAGTGCCACATGGCCGTACGAGCTCGCAGATCGATTCGCATCCTCATCACCCTGGTCCTCGGCTGCGGCCTGATCGTCGCAAGCCCGTCCGCCGCCCAGGCCTCCGGCGCGGACCATGGGGGCGGCGGGCAGCCGCTGCCGGGCTACACGATCTCCAACCCGCCGCTCGCCCCGCTCACCGCCGGTGGTGCGCCGACCCGGGTCGTCCAGGGCGTCTACCGGCACGCCGCGTTCGATCTCGAGGTGCCGCAGCACTGGAACGGGCAGCTCGTCATGTGGGCGCACGGCTACCGCGGGCAGGGGACGGTCCTCACCGTCGACCCACCGGCGTACGGGCTGCGGCAGACGTTCGTGGACGAGGGCTACGCCTGGGCCGCGTCGAGCTATACCGACAACGGCTACGACGTGCGCTCGGGCGTCCTGTCCGAGCACGCGCTGGCCCAGCACGTCGGTCGACTCCTGCACCGCACGCCGTGGCGCACGTACATCGTCGGCGTCTCGATGGGTGGGCAGGTCATCGGCCGCTCGCTGGAGCAGTATCCCCGGTACTACGCGGGCGCCTTGCCGATGTGCGGGGTGCTCGGCGACGACCAGCTGTTCGACTTCTTCCTGGACTACAACGTGGTCGCGCAGGATCTGGCCGGAGTCCACGCCTATCCACCGCCGGCGGACTATCAGAGTGCTGACGTGCCGCGGATCGAGGCCACGCTCGGGATCGCCGACCTGGCGCCGGGACAGAGCCCGACCAACGCGCTGGGCCGCCAGCTGCAGGCGATCACCGTGCAGCGCTCCGGCGGGACCCGGCCCGGCGCCGCGGCGTCCTTCTCGATCTGGAAGGACTTCCTGTTCACCCTCGCGACGCCGGACAACGGCGGCACCCTGGCCCAGAACCCCGGCCGGCTGGCGCAGAACCTGTTCACCCGCTACACGCCCGACCAGCCCGTCGACGTCAACCGCACCGTGCAGCGCGTCATCCCCACCGACCTGCGCGACCGGCTCTCGCTGGCGCTGAGCCAGAGCCCGCGCATCGTCGGGGATCCGGACGTGCCGGTGCTGACCCTGCACGGGCTCGGGGACATGTTCGTCCCGTTCTCGATGGAGGAGATCTACGCCCGCGAGGTGGCCGCGCATCACGAGTCCGGACTGCTCGTGCAGCGCGCCATCCGCGAGGCCGGTCACTGCGAGTACACGCCGACCGAGGTGGGGACCGCGTGGTCCGACCTGCAGCACTGGGTGCAGGCCCGCGGGCCGGCTGCGCGCGCCGCGGCCCGCCCGGCCGGTGACGAGGTCCTCGACCCGCGCGTCGTGGCCTCGCCGACGTTCGGCTGCCGGTTCACCGACCAGAGCGCGTATGCGGATCCGACGGACTTCCCGACCCGCGCGCTCTTCGCCCGCTGCCCGTCGGCCTGACTTAAAGCAGAGCGCCGACCGGACCTGCCAGCGCGAACCCCCTCGCACCTGCAGCCGGTCGGCTTGCCCTCCCCCTGCTACCGGCGGTGCTCTCGCGCCTACCCCCGTAAGCCGCGATCGGACCGAGCCGGATCGTCTGGTTCTTCGTTCGCGCCTTCCCCCTAGAGGCGCGCCCTCCGAACCGGACTTCACAAGGCTATAACAGGAAGTATCTTCCTAGCAAGAGATAAGGCAAGAAAGTTTGGTTGGCGTGTCGTGCCTGCGGACGATGGTGCCTTCTCGCCGCCGCCGCGGCCGCGGTGCAACAAGATCAACATGAGCGAGACTCAAGGTCCGGATGGCCCATACCCCCCGGCCAGGGCCACCCGGACGCCTGCTCAGTGTAGGACGCGGGAGGTCCGCCGGCTGTGGTCATGACGGCTGCGGTTGAATGGCTGCGTGGACAAGACCTATGACTCTGCTGTCGCTGCCGTTGCCGATATCCCGAACGGTGCTTCGCTCGCAGTCGGCGGGTTCGGCTTGGGCGGCATCCCGCTCAACCTGATCGAGGCGGTGCTGGAACAGGGCGCCACCGATCTGGAGACGGTGTCCAACAACTGTGGCGTCGACCAGGCCGGGTTGGGCGTGCTCCTGTTCGCGGGGCGGATCCGGCGCACGATCGGCTCGTACGTAGGGGAGAACCGCGAGTTCGCGCGGCAGTATCTGGCCGGCGAGCTGGAGCTGGAGCTGACGCCGCAGGGCACTCTGGCAGAGCGGCTGCGAGCCGGCGGATGCGGTATCCCGGCGTTCTACACGCCGGCCGGAGTCGGGACGCTGGTCGCCGACGGGGGGCTGCCGTGGCGCTACAACGCGGACGGGTCGGTGGCGATCGAGTCGCCGGCGAAGGAGGTCCGCGAGTTCGACGGTCGCGAGTACGTGCTCGAGCACGGCATCGTCACCGACTTCGCGCTGGTGCGGGCCGCGCGCGGGGACCGGCACGGCAACCTGTCCTACGACGCGTCGGCGCGCAACTTCAACCCGCTGTGCGCGATGGCCGGACGGATCACGATCGCCGAGGTGGAGCAGCTCGTCGAGCCGGGCGAGCTGAATCCTGAACACATCGACACTCCCGGCGTGTTCGTGCAGCGCATCGTGGAGGTGGGCGAGGCGGGCAAGCAGATCGAGAAGCGAACCGTCCGTCCCCGACCGGAAGCGGTGCACTCATGACGCTCTCGCGCACCCAGCTCGCAGCGCGCGTCGCGGCCGAGCTCCACGACGGGCAGTACGTGAACCTGGGTATCGGCCTGCCGACCCTTGTGCCGAACTACGTCGAGGACGGCGTGCACGTCGTGCTGCAGTCCGAGAACGGCATCCTCGGCGTCGGCCCGTACCCGTATGAGGGTGACGAGGATCCGGACCTGATCAACGCCGGCAAGGAGACGGTCACGATCCTGCCCGGAGCGGCGTTCTTCGACTCGGCCACCTCGTTCGGGATGATCCGCGGCGGGCACATCGACGTCGCGGTGCTCGGTGCGATGCAGGTGGCCGTGAACGGCGACCTGGCGAACTGGACCATCCCCGGCAAGATGATCAAGGGGATGGGTGGGGCGATGGACCTGGTGCACGGTGCCAAGCAGGTGATCGTGATGATGGAACACGTCGCCAAGGACGGCACCGCGAAGATCGTCAACCACTGCTCGTTGCCACTGACCGGCAAGGGCTGCGTGCAGAAGATCATCACCGACCTGGCGGCCATCGAGGTGACGCCGGACGGGCTGATGCTGCGCGAGCTCGCGCCGGGCGTCAGCGTCCACGACGTCCGCGCCGCCACCGAGCCCGCACTCGTCGAGACCAACGATCTGCACGAAATGCAGATCTCTATCTCATAAGGGCCGCGGCGGGCACGCGACTTCGTCGCGATTGGCGGCCGGTTGTCGTCACTCTGCGCCCCGCCGGGAGGTCGCCAGCCGGTGGTCGCCTTGCTCTCCGCGGGGATCACGCTGCAAACGCCGCGGTCGGCGGGCGGCTATTCGAATTCCGCGCCGCAGTTCTCGCAGACGACGGGGTGCTCGGCCTCGTTGAGCCGCCCGCACTCCGGGCAGACGCGGTGCGCCCAGCACGCGGCGTCCCCGCCCTCGTCGCGTGCTGACGTGCGGTTGTCGGTCCGGTCCTCGCGCTCGCTCACGCCTCTACCTTGACGCGTGCGGACTGCTTTGGCCACCCTGCTCACCGGCAGGCCGGACAGCAGGAGCTACGACTCGATCGTCGACCCAACCGGCCGAGTCCCACCCCTGTGGTCGTTCCCGACGTGGCCGACGAACGGATCGTTCGTCTTTTGCGCGATGTCACAGGCGGCCGGGCTGTGTCGTCTCAGGTCGCAGAGACAGAGTCGGCAATCAGAAAGGTGGGTGACGGCCACGACGACAAGCCCGGCCGAGCTGCGCTCCAGACCTTGGGCGCCGTTGCGCCCGCCGCGATGTCGTCAGCCGGCATCAAACAGTTTTGCGATGGAGGCGACGTCATCCGGGCTGTCCGCCTTGGCAAGGACTCGCAAGGTGGGCCTGCCGTTGCTTACGGCCACCGTCCAGGTGAGGAACGAGCAGCATTCCTGTTCGGCGGCCGCCAGCGACACCAGTTCGTCGAGCACGCCGACACCAGGTTCGAAGCGAACCTCAAGTACTCGGCCGTCGCGCGAGGCAATCGGGTTAGCCGCATCGGCCAGCACTCGCCAGCGGCGCATCCGCCCCGCGCCGTCCTCCCGGCCCAGGGTGCAGGTAATCGGCGGCTCACCGGGATCGACAGAGCTGGGTGTGCTCATCCGTTCACAGCACTCCAATTCGCGTCGCAAATCAAGCTTGTCGCCGGCGCGACGATGTCGCGGACGCACTCGACGACGCCACGTGCCACCGGGAAGCCGCCGAGGCCCGCGCGTTCACCGTCCGACCGGGCAGCCGGACGATGCAGTTGGCGAGACTCGGGATTAAGGTGTCGGAGAGCTGGCTGACGGCCAGGTCGTTCGTATGCAGCGACCGTTCGAACGCTGGCCGCTTCGTCAGCAACGCTTGGCTCGCGCCGCCGGTTGGTCAAGCCCACTGACCGTGTCTGTGCGCTGACGTAGCGGTGCCCCCGGCCGGATTCGAACCGGCGACGCCCGGCTTAGGAGTCCGGCGCTCTATCCCCTGAGCTACGAGGGCTGCGCGCTCAGGATACGGACCACCACCGTGCAACGCCGCGGCAGCCGCGCTGCGTCAACCCGGTCGTAGGAACGTGT
>JBOGDQ010000203.1:0-3756 GCA_050742975.1 Jatrophihabitantaceae bacterium | reverse complement strand
TCAAGCAGGGCCTGCTCGGCGCGCTCGTGCTGGCCGTGGTCATCGGCACCTGGCTGGCCAGCCGCAAGCGCAGGGGCGGCGACCAGCCGCCACACGTCAACGACGACCTGTTCGGCGAGCCGGAGCTCCCGCTGGCACCCGCGCCCGTCGTGGAGCCCGAACGCCTGGCCGTCGTCACCGAACTGCAGGAAGCGGCCGCGCGCCGGCGCGCGCTCGTCGCTCTCGCCGACGAGCAGCCGGACGACGTCGCACGCGTGCTGTCCGGCTGGCTCAACTCGAAGGAAGGCTGATCATGACCGAGGCTTCGGTAATCTCGCTGCCGATCGCGGACGCTCCCCCGCCCGCGCCGATCGCCCTGCCCGCTCCGCCGCCCGCCCCGGATCCGCTGAGCGGGCTGACCGGCCGGCAGAAGGCAGCCGTGCTCGTCCTGCAGCTGGGCCGCGAGGAGTCGGCGCGCGTGCTCGGCCAGCTGAACGAGGCCGAGCTGGAGGAGCTGTCGAGCGAGATCGCCCGCCTCGGCAACGTCCCGTCCGACGTATCCGCCGCCGTCCTCGGCGAGTTCGCCGGCGTGCTCACCAACGGCGCGGCCACCACGCGCGGCGGCCTCGACCTGGCCCGCGAGCTGCTGCTGTCGACCGTCGGCGAGAAGCGGGCCGAGGAGATGCTCGAGCGGCTCTCGCAGAGCTTCGTCGCGGTCCCGTTCGCCTTCATGCAGAACCTGGACGGGCGCCAGATCACCTCGTTCCTCGCCGACGAGCACCCGCAGACGATCGCGCTGGTGCTCGCCCACCTGCCGGCCGGCCTCGCGTCGACCGTGCTCGCCGGGCTGAACGGCGACCTGCAGGCCACCATCGCCCACCGCATCGCCGTCATGGACCGCACGTCGCCGGACCTGATCCGCCAGGTCGAGTCCGCCCTGGAGCGGCGGCTGTCCTCGCTCGGCGTGGCCAGCGACCTGTCCGCGGTGGGTGGCCTGCGCCCGCTCGTCGAGATCATCAACCGGGCCGACCGGGGCACCGAGAAGCTGCTGCTCGAGGGGCTGGACCAGCTCGACCCGGAGCTGGCCGAGCTGGTCCGCGCCCAGATGTTCATGTTCGAGGACCTGGTCAGCCTGGACGACCGCGCGATCCAGCTGGTGCTGCGCCAGGTGCAGACCAACGACCTGGCCACCGCGCTCAAGGGCGTCCCGGACACGGTGCGCACGCGGGTCATGCAGAACATGTCCGAGCGCGCCGCGCTGAACCTGGCCGAGGAGATCGACGTGCTCGGCCCGGTGCGCGTGCACGTTGTCGAGGAGGCACAGGCCGGCATCGTCCGGATCATCCGCCAGCTCGAGGAGTCCGGCCAGATCATCGTCGGACGGGGAGGCGAGGATGCCTTCGTCGCCTGAGCCGGCCGCCGTGTGGCAGCTCGCCGAGCTGCGCCCCGGCGCTGTACCTACTGCTGCGGCTCCTTCCTCGCCTTCGCGGGCGCCTGGACTGACAGTCGGCGCCACCGCGTCGCCGACTCCGCCGCCTCCGACGTTCACCGCCTCGCCTGCCGGCGAGTCCCGACCCGCCGCCCTGTTCGAGGTGTCCCCGTCCGCCGGCGTGCCCGCCGAGCTGCTCGCGCCGGCCCGCGCCGCTGCGCAGGCCGCCGGCTACGCGGCCGGCTGGGCCAGTGGCATCCGCGCCGCCCGGCTCGTCGCCGACGCCGAGTCGCACGTCGCGTCGGCCCACAGCGCGCGCGTCGCGACCGAGCGCAACGAGCAGGTCCGCCAGGCGCTCACCGCGATGCAGCAGGCCGCCGACGTGCTGGAGTCGCGGGCCGTACCCGCAGCCGAGCAGATCGAGGAGCTGATCGTGTCCTCGGCGCTGGCGATCGCCGAGGCCCTCGTCGGCCGGGTGCAGCGCGACGACGCGGAACGGGGCCACGCGGCGCTGACGCGCGCGCTCGCGCTCGCGCCCGCGAACGAGGCGGTCGTCGTCGCCCTGAGCCCGGCCGACTACGCGGCTCTCGATGCGCAATCGGTTGTGCCACAAGGCATTTCCCGTTCGGTGTCGCTCGTCGAGGACGCCTCGCTCGCTCCCGGTGACGCGGTCGCAACCAGCGGCACCACCTCCATCGACGCCCGCCTGTCGACCGGCCTGGCGCGCGTTCGCGAGGTGCTTGCCCGATGACGACTGAAGACGACAGCAAGGGAGCATCGCAGGGCCGCCCGCAGCCCGAGGAGCGGACTGCGCGCGGAGTCGAGCAATGACGACCGTCCTTGATCGGATCCAGCTGGCCGTCGGCGACGCCGTCGACGCGGCCCACCCGCGCGTGTCCGGCCAGGTGGTCGAGGTGCGCGGGCTGTCGGTCACCGTGCGCGGTGTGTCGGCCCGGGTGGGCGACGTCGTGCTGATCGGCCCGAACGGCCGTACCCCGGCCGAGGTGGTGTCGGTGCAGGCCGAGACCGCCACCTGCCTGCCGCTCGGCGCGATCGCGGGCATCGGCGCGGGCGATCGCGTGGTGGCGACCGGACGGCCGATGACGGTCTCGGTCGGTGAGCGACTGCTCGGGCGCGTGCTCGACGGGCTCGGCCGCCCGCTCGACGGCTCCCGGCTGCCGTCCGGTCTGGCCCGACTCAGCGTCGACGCGACGCCGCCCGACGCGATGACCCGCAAGCGCGTGAGCGCCCCGCTGCCGCTGGGAGTGCGCGCGATCGACACGATGACGCCGGTCGGCCGCGGCCAGCGGATGGGCATCTTCGCCGGCAGCGGCGTGGGAAAGTCCAGCCTGCTGTCCATGATCACCCGTGGCACTCAGGCCGACGTCACGGTGCTGGCACTGGTCGGCGAGCGCGGCCGCGAGGTGCGCGAGTTCCTCGAGGACGATCTCGGTCCCGAGGGGCTGCGCAACGCCGTCGTGGTCGTCGCGACGTCCGACCAGCCGCCGATGGTGCGCCTGCGCGCGGCGTTCGTGGCGACCCGGATCGCCGAATGGTTCCGCGACACCGGCCGCGAGGTGCTGCTGATGATGGACAGCATCACCCGGCTGGCAATGGCCCAGCGCGAGATCGGGCTGTCCGCAGGCGAACCGCCGACCACGCGCGGGTACCCGCCGTCGGTGTTCGCGATGCTGCCGCAGCTGCTCGAGCGGGCAGGTGCCTCGGCGCACGGCTCGATCACCGGGCTGTACACCGTCCTGGTCGAGGGCGACGACCACAATGAGCCGATCGCGGACACCGCACGCTCGATCCTGGACGGGCACGTGGTGCTCGACCGCAAGCTCGCCAACTCCGGCCACTTCCCCGCCATCGACGTGCTGGCGTCGGTGTCTCGCGTCGTCGGCGCGATCACCACGACCGAGCAGCGCGAACTCGCCCGCGACCTGCGCCGGCTGATCGATGCGCGGCGGGACGTGAAGGAGCTGGTCGAGATCGGCGCGTACGTCCAGGGCACCAACCCGGCCGCGGACCGCGCGCTGGCGCTGTGGCCTGACGTCGAGGCGTTCCTTCGCCAGGACCTGCACGACCTGTCGACGGCCGACGACTCGTGGTCGGCGCTCGCGGGCGTGCTGGGCGGGGGTGAGCGCTCGTGAGCGCGAAGTGGCTGACCAGCCTGGTGCGCGCCCGCCAGATCCAGGAGGACAGCGCGAAGCAGCAGCTGGCCACCGCGCAGCGGCTGGCCCGGACGGCGCACGCGCGCGTCCGGTACGACGCGGACCGGCTGGACTCGCTGGTCGCGGCCGACGCCGTCGACTCGGCGCCGGCGTTCGTGGCCGCCGCGGTGGCGC
>JBOGDQ010000202.1:0-2590 GCA_050742975.1 Jatrophihabitantaceae bacterium | reverse complement strand
GCGTAGTCGAGCGTCGCGGCCAGGGCGTCGCGGGCCGATCCGGTGACACCCCACACGATGCCGAAGCGGGCCTCGGTCAGGCAGCCGAGCGGACCCTTCAACCCCTTCGCCTCGGGCAGCATCGCGGACGCGGGCACGCGGACGTCGTCCAGGATCAGCTCGCTGGTGATCGACGCGCGCAGCGAGATCTTGTGGTGGATGTCCTGCGTGGTGAAGCCCGGCGTGCCGCTCTCGACCAGGAAGCCCCGCACGCCGTCCTCCGTACGGGCCCACACCACGGCCACGTCGGCGATCGATCCGTTGGTGATCCACATCTTGGTGCCGTTGAGGATCCAGTCCCCCCCGTCGCGGCGGGCGCGCGTCCGCATCGAGCCGGGATCCGAACCGGAGTCGGGCTCGGTGAGGCCGAAGCAGCCGATCAGCTCGCCCGCGGCCATACCCGGCAGCCAGCGCTGCTTCTGCTCCTCGCTGCCGTACGCGTGGATCGCGTACATCGCCAGCGAGCCCTGGACGCTGACGAGCGAGCGCAGTCCGGAGTCGACCGCCTCGATCTCGGCGCTGACCAGGCCGTACTGGGACGGCTTCGCGCCCTGGCAGCCATAGCCGCTCAGGTGCATGCCCAGCACGCCGAGCGCGCCGAACTCCTGAGCGAGCTCACGGGCGGGCAGTTCGCCGTCCTCGAACCACTTGCGGATGTTCGGGCGCAGCCGGTCGTCGGCGAACTTGCGGACGGTGTCGCGCAGCATCCGGTCCTCGTCAGCGAGGTCGTCGTCGATGTCCAGCAGGTCGAGGCGGTCAGCGAGGTCAGCGGCGTCGGTCATGCATCGGAGATTACGCGTGGCCGATACCCTGCGTGCGTGACCCGACAGCCGCCGCTCGAGTTCGACCCGATCGAGCGCGCCGGTGAGCTGTGGGAACAGCACTGGCCGGGCCAGGACTCCGACGTCTACGCATCGATGCGCGCGGTCACGTCGATCATGCGCGCGCACCAGATCCTCATCGCGCAGCTGGACGCGATCCTGCGGCCCTACGGGATCACCTTTAGCCGCTACGAGGCGCTGGTGCTGCTCGCGTACTCGCAGGGCGGGTCGCTGCCGCTGTCCAAGGTCGGTGAGCGGCTGCAGGTGCACGCGACATCGGTGACGAACGTGATCGATCGGCTCGAGGCCGCCGGGCTGGTGCGCCGCGAGCCGAACCCACGCGACGGCCGCGGCACGCTGGCCGCGATCACCGACGAGGGGCGCGGGGTGGCCCGCAAGGCCACCGAGGAGTTCAACGCGGCCCGCTTCGGCATGGACGGGATCGGTGGCGACGAGCTGCGGTCGCTGTTCGATATCCTGCGCAGCCTGCGCGTGCACGCCGAGGACTTCACCGCGTCCTGAGTCCGCGCGCGTAGCCTGCGACGGTCGTCCTGCCGCCGATCGGAGACCGCCATGTGGCACGCCATGTTCTCCCAGGAGATCCCGTTCGCGGAGAAGATCCTGCGCACCGTCATCGTCTACGCGCTCATCGCGGTGCTCTTCCGCGCGACGGGAAAGCGTGGCCTGGCCGGCCTGAACAGCCTGGACATCGTGGTGATGTTCCTGCTGTCCAACGTCGTGCAGAACGCGGTCATCGGGCCGGACAACAGCGTGACCGGGGCCATCATCGGGGCGGTCACGCTGGTCGCCGTGAACTCGGCGGTCAACCGAGCCGCGCTGGTGAGTGACCGGTTCGCCCGGGTGTTCGACGGGACGGACACGACGGTGATCGATGGCGGGTCGATCGACCAGCGCGCGGTGCGCCGGCTCGGCCTGCGCCGCCACGACCTCGATCACGCCGTCCGCATCCAGAACGGCGACGACATCGGTGATGTCGAGACCGGCCTGTTCGATCCGGACGGCCACCTCATCCTCACCCTCAAGGAGCAGGCGCAGGACGCGAGCAAGGCCGACATCGCGCGGCTGGAGGCGAAGCTGGACCGGATCGAGGTCCTGCTCGGGTCGCGGCCGATTGGCAATTAGTAGGACGTCCTAGTAAATTGACAGTCATGGACGCAGAGCAGATCGCTGACGGTCGTGACCGCTGGCAGGCCCGGTACGACGCCGCCCGCAAGAGCGATCGTGACTACACGACGCTCTCGGGCACCGAGCTCGAGCCGCTGTACGGGCCGACGGGTGCTGACGACCGGATGGAGCGCATCGGCTGGCCGGGGGAGTACCCGTTCACGCGCGGCATCCACCCGACCGGGTACCGCGGCAAGCCGTGGACCATCCGCCAGTTCGCCGGTTTCGGCAACGCCGAGCAGACCAACAAGCGGTTCCGCGACATCCTCGGTGGCGGCGGTGGCGGTCTGTCCGTCGCGTTCGACATGCCGACTCTGATGGGGCGCGACTCGGACGACCCGCGCAGCCTCGGCGAGGTGGGCCACTGCGGGGTGGCGATCGACTCCGCGGCCGACATGGACATCATGTTCCGCGACATCTCGCTGGAGCAGGTCACCACATCTATGACGATCTCGGGTCCCGCGGTGCCGATGTTCTGCATGTACCTGGTGGCCGCGCAGCGCCAGGGCGCGGACATCAGCAAGCTCAACGGCACCCTGCAGACC
>JBOGDQ010000201.1:0-5484 GCA_050742975.1 Jatrophihabitantaceae bacterium | reverse complement strand
CTCCGCGGTGATCCGGCCGAGCAGGGTACGGGCCCCGCTCACCGAGATCTGCTGGCCGACGACCGCGCGGACGGCCAGCTCGAAGCCGTCGACCGCGCCCGGGGAGCGCAGCCCCGGCCGCTTGGCGACCAGCGCCGCGAGCTCCGGCTCGGACCCGAGCTGGGCGTCGATCGCCGACGGGTCGCAGTCCAGGTCGAGCAGCCGGCGCACCCGCGCGGCCACGCTGACGACGTCGCGCTGATCGGTCAGGGCGAGCAGGCAGGCGACCGCGCCGTCGGCAGCCGAGACGGTGATCGAGGCCGGGCCGCCTGGTGCGCGCAGGACCCGGGTGTAGCAGCCGGGCCGGTACTCCTCGACGCCGGGAATGGCGCGCGTGCCTAGGAAGGCCAGCGACGCATCGAGGTCCATCGGCGCGCGGTAGGGCAGTCGCAGCAGGATCGTTCCCGGCTCGACCGGCAGTTGCCCGCGGCGACCCGCTCGCAGCCCGCTCGGGGTGGTAACGAAGACGGCCCGCACGGTGTCGTTGAACTGGCGGACGCTCGCGAACCCCGCTGCGAACGCGACGTCGCCGGCGGGCAGGTCGGTGGTCTCCAGCAGCACCCGCGCGGTCTGGGCCCGCTGCGCCCGGGCCAGTGCGAGCGGGCCGGCTCCGACCTCGGCGACCAGGGCCCGGTTCAGCTGGCGTTCGGAGTAGCCGAGCCGACGGGCCAGCCCGGGGACGCCGTCGCGGTCGATCACGCCGTCACCGATCAGCCGCAGCGCCCGTCCGACCAGGTCGCCGCGGACGTCCCACTCCGGCGATCCCGGCGAGGCGTCCGGCCGGCATCGCCTGCACGCGCGGTAGCCGGCACGCTGGGCCGCGGCGGCGCTGGCGTGGAACGTGACGTTGGGGCGGTGCGGTGTGATCGCGGGGCAGGACGGCCGGCAGTAGATGCCCGTCGTGCGGACCGCGGTGAAGAACCAGCCGTCGAAGCGGGCATCGCGGCTCTGCACCGCGCGGTAGCACGTGTCGGCGTCGGGCAGGATCACCCGTCCAGTGTGTATCGCAGCGCCGACAACGGCTGGCGGTTTTCAGACGGCAGCGTCACGCGTTGGCTAGCTTGACTCGCTGGTCGACGGTGCGGTTGCCCGGCGGCGAAGAACAATCGCGCCAGTACCTATGAGGCCGCCCGCCACCACCCCGCCAGCGCCGAGCAGCCAACCGTCCTGCGCCGAGAGACCGGCACTTGATGCCGGTACGGGGCCTCGGACCAGCGCTATCTGGTCCCGGACGTCTCCGGCGGCGCCCAGGGCGCGGAGATGCATGCTCGCGGAGCGGGTGCGCGAGGACGGCGTGACGTCGACGCAGAGAACCAGATGCTCTCCGGTTCGATCCGGTACGGACCAGGGTGCCGTCTCCACCTGGCGCCCGTCCGCGAGCGAGACGCTCGTGTTGCCGTTGGTGGTGAAGTTCCGCGTCGCGACCTGCCCGCCGCCGCCGGCCGTGACGTACGTCGTCCCCAGTCGACTGTCGATGGTGTCACTCGCGTGCGAGGTGATCGCTCCGGCACGCAGCGGACGGGTCCGCTCGTAGCAGTGATTGTGCCCGGAGACCACGAGGTCGACGGTGTACCTGTCGAACAGCGGGACCCAGGCCTCGCGGATGCCACCTTCCGAGCCGTGGGACGTGTTCGTGCAGTACGCGCTGTGGTGCATGTAGGCGACGATGAAGTCGACGCCGGAGCCGGGCGTGCGGAGGGCGGCGAGCGTTGATTCCAACCACGCCGTCTGCGCGCCATTGGTCCACCCGCGGTTCGCGGGGATCTCGTGGGAGACGTCGTTGCTGTCCAGGCTGATGAAGGCAGTGCTGGCGACGCGGAAGACGGACGCCACGGGCACGGCCAGTGGACTGGTGCCGCCGATAGGCACGCGGGCCAGTACGCCGGAGTAGCCCTCGGGCCCGAAGCCCGGCTCCATCTCGTGGTTGCCGACAGCGCACATCCACGGTATTGATCTGGCGACCGGGCCGTTGACGGCGAGCCATTCGTCCCACCTGCGCGGGTGGAACACGTCTTGTGGTCGACCGCCGCCGCTCGAGTCCGCGTAGCAGAGATCGCCGGCGAGCAGGTGCAGCCGTGGGCGGAGGCTGCCCACCCGCCTTACCATCTCGCGCGCTTCGATACCGGTGCCTTGATCGCCGAACGCGGTGAACCGAAAGGGTACTGCCGTCGACGGCGCCGTCCGGAGCGTGCTCGTCGCCAGCGCTGTCCCGTCGAGTGTCATCGCGTAGTGATAGAGCGTGTCCGGCTTCAGTCCGATCACTGTCGCTCGCGCATAGCGGTTATTCGAGCCGCGCACCGTGGCAACTTCAGCGGGAACTGTGAAGTCGACTCCGTCGGAGTTCGTGATGCGGACGGCAGCTGACGTGAACGGCCCGGTCACCGCGAAAGCGACGAGCATCGAGGTCTTCGGGTCGGTGCCGTACGCGAGATGCTTGCCGTAGATCGACGTGCTCGACGCTCGCGCGGACTGTACCCACAGCGCAGGTGTCAAAGCCGCTGCGCCGAGTAGTCCGCCTACGCGCAGCACTGCCCGTCGGGATGCCTGTCGGTTGAGCAGCTCGTCCAGGTCGGCCAGGGTGGCGCCCTGGAGGAGCCGATCGGGGAACTCCGCGAATGGCGCGTTCACCGCGTCGCATCTCGTCGCCCGATCATGCGGCGAAGTCTCTCGTATACCCGCTGCGATCGAGGTGAGACGCGGCAGATCATCCCGTATTGCGCAGGCCGGCAGCGACGCCGTTGATGGTGAGCAGCAGCGCGCGCCGCAGCTCCGCCGAGGCCTCGGTCTCGTCGGCTCGCACGCGGCGCAGCAGCTCGACCTGCAGGTATGAGATCGGGTCGAGGTAGGCGTCCCGCACGCCGAACGTTCGCTGCAGGACGGGCGAGTCGTCCAGCAACGCCTTCTCGCCGGTCACGTGCAGGACCTCGGACACGGTTCGCTCGTGCTCGGCGCGGACGACGTCGAACAGCCGGTGCAGGCGCGGCGGGACGAGTGTCGAGACGTAGTGCGCCGCGATGTCCAGGTCGGTCTTGGCGAGCGTCATCTCGACGTTCGAGACGAACGTCCGGAAGAAGTGCCACTCGTCCTGCATCTCGGCCAGGACGTCACCGAGGCCGGCCTCGCGTGCTGCCGCGAGGCCGGTGCCCACGCCGAACCAGCCAGGGACGATCTGGCGGGACTGGGTCCAGCCGAACACCCACGGGATCGCGCGCAGCCCCTCGATGCCGCCGCCTGACGACGGGCGCCGCGACGGCCGCGAGCCGATGTTCAGCGAGCCGAGCTGCTCGACGGGCGTGGAGGCCAGGAAGTAGTCGGCCAGGTCCTCGTCGTCGACGAGCTCGCGGTACCTCGCGTACGCCGCGGCGCTGACCACGCTCATGCACTCGTCCCACCCCGCCAGCTGGTCCGCCGACTGCCGCGGCGCGCGATGCAAGGTGGAGGCCCGCAGCACCGCGGCGACGGTGAGTTCGAGGTTCTCCCGGGCGAGCGCGGGCAGCGCGTACTTGTCGCTGATGACCTCGCCCTGCTCGGTGAACTTGATCTCGCCGTCGAGCACGCCCCACGGTTGGGCCAGGATCGAGTCGTACGTGGGGCCGCCGCCGCGACCGACCGTGCCGCCGCGACCGTGGAACAGCCGCAGCCGGACGCCGTGCCGCGCAGCGACATCGCGCAACGTGCGCTGCGCCCGGTGGATCTCCCACTGCGAGGTGGTGATGCCGGCCTGCTTGTTCGAGTCGGAGTAGCCGAGCATGACCTCCTGGACGTCACCGCGCAGCTGGACCAGGAGGCGGTAGCTCGGGTCGCCGAGCAGGTCGTCGAGGATGTCCCCGCTGGCCCGCAGCTCGTCCACCGTCTCCAGGAGCGGCACGAAGCCGATGCGCGCGAACGGCGAGCGGCGGCCGTCGGCACCGGCGCCGTGCAGGTCGACCAGGCCGGCCTCGCGGGCCAGGACGACCGGGGCCAGGATGTCGTCGGCGCCCGCCGTCATCGACACGATGTAGCTCTCGACGACCTCGGGTCCGTACGTGTCCAGCGCCTCGCGGATGGTCGTGAACACCGCGTACGTCTTGGCCGCGGCCTCGTCCAGTGGCGGCGGCGACGGTGCGAGCGGACGGCGGGACGTCAGCTCGCGCGAGAGCACCTGCAGCCGGACGTCCCGGTGCGAGTCGCCGTACAGCGTCGGGGCGTCATGGGTCCGCTCGACGAGCCGGTCCACCAGCTGCCCGACGGCGTGGTGGTGCGCGTCGGCGTGTTCGCGGACGTCCATCGTCGCCAGGTGCAGCCCGATGGCCGCGACCGTCCGCTCGACCCGCGCCAGCAGGCCGTCCGCGATCAGCGCGCCCGCGTTCGCCCGCAGGGAATCGCCGATCAGTGCCAGCTCGGCCAGCAGCTGCCCCGCGCCGAGGTAGTCGCGACCAGGGTGGTGCGGCAGGCCCTCATCGATGCGGTGCCGGGTGTTGACCAGCTTGACGTTGATGCAGCTCAGCTTGAGGCGGTACGGCTCGGTCGCGTTGAGGGTGAGGATCCGCCGGTCGACGTCCAGCACCGCGAGATCGGCCTCGATCGACGCGGCGAGCTCGGGGGAGGCCGGTACGACGGACGTGGCGGGGGAGAGCTCGGCGATGAGCATGTCGATCGTGCGGGCGACCGCGCGCGAGGCCACGTGGTGCTGCAGTCGCAGGACGTCGGCGGTGACCGCCGCGGTCACGTTCGGGTTGCCGTCCCGGTCGCCGCCGATCCAGGTTCCGAACGTAAGCGGCCGGGCGCTCACGCCGAGGCCGGAGCCGTGCCGCGCGAGCTCGACGGCGAGGTCCTCGTACAGGTCCGGCAGCGTCTCCTCGACCAGCTCGCTCAGGTAGTAGATGACGTTGCTGGCCTCGTCCACCGGCGTCGGGCGGTGCTGGCGCAGCTCGTCGGTCTGCCAGATCAGGTCGATGATCTCGGCCAGGGCGCGGTCCTGCCGGGCCCTGGCCACGCTGCCCGGCTCGGACGTCACGCTCAGGATGTCGGCGATCCGGCGCAGCTTGGTCAGGACGGACCGGCGGCTGGCCTCGGTCGGGTGAGCCGTGAAGACCGGACGTACCGCCAGCGACTGCATCGCGTCGGTGAGCGCATCCGGGCCCAGCGCGGAGGCGACGGCCGCGATCGACTGGGCGAGCCAGGCATCGTCGTCGGGTCGCTCGCGTAACGTCCGCACGCGGTGCACCTGCTCGGCGACGTTGGCCAGGTGGAAGTAGTCGGCGAACGCGCGGACGAGCAGCGCGGCCGTGTCCAGCGGTACCCCGGCCAGCAGGTCCTGTACCTGCGCCCGGGCCGCCTCGCCGCCGTCGTCCTTGCTCAGCTTGGTAAGCGTCCGGACCTGCTCGACCAGCTCGAGCGCCGCGCGGCCGTGCTGGCGGACGAGGGACTCGCCCAGCAGCGCGCCGACCCGTCGCACATCGGCGC
>JBOGDQ010000200.1:0-30544 GCA_050742975.1 Jatrophihabitantaceae bacterium | reverse complement strand
GAACGAGGCCTCGTCGACATCCATGAGCGAGTTGTCGACGGACTCGGCGATCAGCTTGCGCGCGGCCAGCTCGGGCAGCACGGTTTGCGCGAAGAACCGCGCCACCGCCGGCTTGCCCGCGTAGAACGCCCGGTCGGCGGCCGAGGGGAGCTGGCGACCGGAGAGTGTTTCGGACACCCCGTCGGCATCCAGCTTGGTGAGCGCCACCGCGGCCTGGCGCAGCAGCAGGTAGCCGACCATCAGATCGCCGGCCGACAGCAGCAGCCGGGTAGTGTTCTGGCCGACCTTGTACACGTTGGTCACGTCGTCCTGGCCGCTCATCAGCTGGCCGAACATCGCCGCGACGATCCCGCCGAAGTCCTCCAGGGCCTTCTTCAGTGCCGCCGCCTCCTCCTTGAGCCGGCCCTCGTCCGCGATCGAATCGAGGAACGCGGTGATCTCGGCCGAGATCGCGCCCAGCGCGACGCCCTTGTTCTTGACGATCTTGCGGAAGAAGAAGTCCTGGCCCTGGATCGCGGTCGTGCCCTCGTACAGCGTGTCGATCTTGGCGTCCCGGATGTACTGCTCTAGCGGGTAATCCTGCAGGTAACCCGAGCCGCCGAAGGTCTGCAGTGCCTGCGCCAGCTGGTCGTACGAGCGTTCCGAGCCGGCGCCCTTGACGATCGGCAGCAGCAGGTCGTTGATCGCCTCGTCCAGCGTGACGTCCGCGCCCTCGTGCCGCCCGATCATGATCCGGTCCTGGGCGGTGGCCGTGTAGAGCACGAGCGCGCGCATGCCCTCGGCGTAGGCCTTGTTCAGCATTAGGCTGCGCCGCACGTCCGGGTGGTTGATGATCGTGACGCGTGGGGCGCTCTTGTCGCCGGACCGGGTCAGGTCGGCCGACTGCACGCGGGTCCTGGCGAACTCGAGCGCGTTGAGGTAGCCGGTGGAGAGCGTCGCGATGGCCTTCGTTCCGACCATCATCCGGGCGTGCTCGATGACCTGGAACATCTGGGCGATGCCGTCGTGCACGTCGCCTACGAGCCAGCCCTTGGCCGGCACGTCGGGGTTCTCGCCGAAGCGCAGCTCGCAGGTGGTCGAGGCCTTGAGCCCCATCTTGTGCTCGAGGTTGCTGACGTAGACGCCGTTGCGCTCACCGAGTTCGCCGGTCTCGACGTCGAAGTGGAACTTCGGCACCACGAACAGGGACAGGCCCTTGGTGCCGGGGCCGGCGCCCTCGGGACGGGCCAGCACCAGATGCACGATGTTCTCGGTCAGGTCATGCTCGGCCGAGGTGATGAACCGCTTGACGCCCTCGATGTGCCAGGTGCCGTCGGCCTGCTCGATCGCCTTGGTACGGCCCGCGCCGACGTCCGACCCGGCGTCAGGCTCGGTCAGCACCATCGTCGCGCCCCAGCCGCGGTCGATCATCCGCTGGGCCATCTTCTTCTGTTCGTCGTTGCCGTTCGCGTACAGGATCCCGGCGAACGGCGCGCCCGCCATGTACATGTGCAGTGCGGGGTTCGAGCCGAGGATCTGCTCGGCGACCGACCACACCAGCGCGCGCGGGGCGAGCTGGCCGCCGAGCTCGGGGATGGCCTCCAACCGCCACCACTCGCTGTCGATCAGGGTCTGCCAGGACTTCTTGAACGAGTCGGGGAGCACCACCGAGCTGGTGTCCGGGTGGAACACCGGCGGGTTGCGGTCGGCGTCGGCGAAGGACGCGGCGAGCGGGCCCTCGGCCAGCGTGGCGACCTCGCTGATGATGCCGCGCGCGGTGTCCTCGTCCAGGTCGGCGAACGGTCCGTGACCGAGTACCTGGTCGGTCCCGAAGACCTCGAACAGGTTGAACTCGATGTCGCGAACGTTGCTCTTGTAGTGGCCCATGATTCGCTCTCCCTGATCTGCGTCCCGGGTGCGAGGCACTCGGAGCGCGGTTACCCGTCAGTAACATCATGGTATTACCGACGGGTAACCCGTGCAAGGACAGTCGCGGTGCGGTCAGTGCACGGCGCGGAGCAGGGCAAGCCAGGTGTTCGTGTCCATCGCGCCGTTTCGCACCAGCCGGTGCTGCGCCTGGTACCTGAGCACCGCCGTGCGGGTCGCGGAGCCGTACACGCCGTCCGCCCGGACGTGCAGCGCGGCCTGCACCGCGCTCACCGCCGGTCCGCGCGAGCCGTACAGCAGCCGGGCTCCGGAGAACTTCACGAGCGCCACCTTCGTCGCCGACGAGTGGGCCGGCGCGCGGACGGTCGGGTACCACCTGCAGGGCCGGGGGTTGGCAGCGCGCCTGGGCGCCGCCCAGTTGAAGAAGGACACCCGGCACGGGCCGTAGTCCGTCGGCGAGACCCGCTTGGTCCAGAACGTGGTCGCGCCCATCGCCCCGTTCCAGCCCAGCGAGATGTGCATGTGGTCGCGGTGGCAGGACGTGTCGTAGCTCCGGGACGGCTGCTTGGCGCAGTTGTTGTACGGCGCCCACTTGGCGTCCCAGGACTCCCAGATCCGGTTGTAGTAGATGACGTACTGGACACCGAGCCGGCGAGCCATCGCCAGGCGGTTGCCCCGCGAGTCGGTGGCGAACAGCCACGACAGGAAGGCGCGCGCGTCGGCGTACTGCGACTTGTTGCGGATCGAGGCCATCCAGTCGATCGCCCGCCCGTCGTAGTGCTCGCTCACCGGCCCGTCGGTGCCGCAGGCGTACGTCGTGTTGTACGAGGTGCCCGGGTACGTGTGCACTAGCAGGCTGGCCAGCTTGGCAGTGCCTGGCTTGGTGTGCGGGTCGCAGGAGGTCTGCGAGATTTCGGTGGCGAGCGGCTCGATCGCGACCGGGAGGCCGGCCGGGACACGGGGGACGCGGGCCGCGGCGGACGCCGGCGTGGCGAGGGCGAGCCCGGTCAGCGCCAGCACGGCGGTGACGAGGAGGGCAGAGAGGCGGCGGGACATCGGGGACCTTCTGTTCGGACGGCGTCCCCCGCCGCAGACAGGATGCCTCATGCGGCCCCGGTTGGCCAGTCGTCGGGACGTTCCGGGTGACCCGGCGGCCGCGCGGCGCCGTCAGAGCAGGCGCAGGCGGACCGTCTCGGGCAGGGCGCGCAGCTGCTCCAGCATCTCGTCGGTGAAGCTGGCGCCGATGTCGGTGACCACGTAGCCCAGCTCGCCGCGGGTGCCGAGCAGCTGCGCCTCGACGTTCACCTTGTGCTCGGCGAACACACCGTTCACCGTCGCCATCACAC
This sequence comes from Jatrophihabitantaceae bacterium, assembly GCA_050742975.1. Classification (GTDB taxonomy): domain Bacteria; phylum Actinomycetota; class Actinomycetes; order Mycobacteriales; family Jatrophihabitantaceae; genus JBDTGE01. The sequence goes on along the minus strand of JBOGDQ010000200.1, from coordinate 27,332 downwards.
CCGGCACGTTCCGGTGGATAAGGATCAGCCGGCTGGTGTCCGGGGCCTGCGGCAGCGCGAGGCCGGGCAGGTTGACGCTCATCGCCGTCGACCCGTCCAGCACGAAGTCGCGGAACTTGCCGGCGACGAAGCGGCCGATGTCCTGCTGCGCCTCCTCGGTCGACCCGCCGATGTGCGGGGTGAGGATGACGTTCGGCAGGCCACGCAGCTCGGAGACGAACTCGTCCCCGCGGCCCTTCGGCTCGACCGGGAACACGTCGACGGCCGCGCCGGCGATGTGGCCGGACTCGATGTGCCGGCGCAGCGCCGCGTAGTCGACGACGAAGCCGCGCGACAGGTTCAGGAACAGCGAGTCCTGCCGCATCTGCGCGAGGTCGTTCTCACCGAACAGGTTCTGGTTGGACGGCCGCCCGTCGACGTGCAAGGTGACGACGTCGGACTCGGCCAGCAGCTCCTTGATCGAGATGCAGCGGCGTGCGTTGCCCAGGGCCAGCTTGTCGGCGGTGTCGAAGAACAGGACCTTCATGCCGAGGTTCTCGGCCAGCACGGACAGCTGCGTGCCGATGTTGCCGTAGCCGATGATGCCCAGGGTGCGGCCGCGAACCTCGTGCGCGCCGTCGGAAGACTTGTCCCAGACGCCGCGGTGCATGAGGGAGTTCTTCTCGGTCATGCGCCGGGTCATCGAGATGATCTCGGCGATCGCCAACTCGACGACCGAGCGGGTGTTGGAGAACGGTGCGTTGAACACCGTGACGCCGCGCTCGGAGGCGGCGTCGAGGTCGATCTGGTTGGTGCCGATGCAGAAGGCGCCGATCGCGACGAGATCGCCGGCCGCGTCGAGTACCCGCTCGGTGATGTGCGTCTTGGACCGCAGCCCGATCAGGCTGACGCCAGCGATCCGGGAGACCAGTTCGTCCTCGTCCAGTGCACGATCGACCGACTCCACCTCGAAGCCGGCCGAGCGCAGGATCGTCTCCGCGTCCGAGTGGATCTGCTCGAGCAGGAGAACGCGGGTGGCTGTCACGGGCGCAATTCTATGGGTCGCGGGCGAGGGCGATTACGGCGCTGTGGCGCTTGCCTCCGGACGGCTGACGCCGACACCGCCCGGCGTGTCCGCGCCGTAGCGCGCGATCTCGCGGGCTAGGTCGAGCGGGCGGATGCCGGTGCGGCCGGCCAGCGCCTGCTCGTCCAGCAGAGCGGCCGGGACGATCCAGGCGACCTCGAACTCCAGATCGTCCGGGTCGTGGCCGTACAGCGACTTGGTCGTGCTGTGGTCCGAGGCTCCGCCGAGAGCGCCGGCCTCGGCCAGCCGTCCGGCCAGTTCCTGCAGGTCGCGCAGGGTGTCGACCTCCCAGGCCAGGTGGTAGAGCCCGACCGTGCTGCGCCCTGCGGGCGAGGCGCCGGCAGCGTCCCCGATCTCGAACAGGCCGAGGTCGTGGTCGTTGGTCGAGTCCGGCGCGCGCAGAAACGCGGCACCGTGCAGGGCGCCCAGGCCGTCGATCGTCGTGAAGCCGAGGACGTCGCGGTAGAACTGCACGCTGCGTTCGACATTGCGCACGTAGAGGACGGCGTGGTTGAGGCGGTGAATGGCCATGATCGCTCCTGTGATGGTGCCTGACCCAATGCTCTCACAACACAGTTGAGTATTCAACTATTTCGAGCCCGCAGTTTCGGCGTCTCGGTCTCGTATTCTCGGCGCATGTCCGACACGCAGTGGCTGAGCCCGGCCGAGCAGCGGGCGTGGCGGGCGTACCTCGAAGCGACGACGCTGCTCTTCGACACCCTGGACCGCCAGCTGCAGGCCGATGCCGGCATGCCTCACGGCTACTACGAGATCCTGGTTCGGCTGTCCGAGGCGGACGACCGCGCGGTGCGGATGAGCGAGCTGGCCTCGCGCACCCGCTCCTCGCGCAGCCGCCTGTCCCACGCCATTGCGCGGCTGGAGGAGCGTGGTTGGGTCCAGCGCGTCGGCGTCCCGACCGATCGTCGCGGCCAGCTGGCCCGGCTGACCGACCGCGGCTTCGACGTGCTTGCTGCTGCAGCGCCGGGCCACGTCGCCGAGGTCCGGGAGCGCGTGATCGATCGGCTGACCCCGGAGCAGGTGACCCAGCTGGAGTCGATCGGGCAGGCGATCGTCGAGGGGATGTGCCCCGGCGGGGGCCTGCACCCTGACGGGTAGCCGTAGATCCACCGGACCTGCAGCGGGAGTGCTGTCGCGGACCGGGCGGCCGCGATCGTCTTCGCGTTCGACCACGAACTGGTGACGCCCGGTCCGGGCAGCGGCTGAGATCAGGCGCGATGCCGGCCGCCCTGATCAGCGTGGCCCTGCCCACCGTCGTGATGACCGCTGCTGGTGCCGCCGTCGCAGTGCCGGCCGGGGTCGCCCTGGCGCTGCCAGCCGTCGCGGTGCGCGCTTGCGAACGCGGCCGGGTCGAAGCCGGCCCGCTCGAAGCTGCCGTGGTCGCGATCGGACCAGCCGCTCGAATGCCGGTGCACCGTCACCTTCCGCGTCGCGTCGGAGCGCAATGACACGTCAGTCGCCGTCGCCGCCGGCTTCCGCGCCTGAGCGTGGCTGTGCTGGTGACCGGCCTGCTGATGACGGGCCTGCTTGTGACCGGATCCGTACAGCGGCCACATCGGGTGCGGTAGCGCGGCCAGCGCAGCTGCGACGATCTCGTGCACCTGGCCGGTCGAGGTAGCCGCGTCGACCTTCGCCTTGAGCGCGAACAGCGCGGCCTGCGCCTTGGCGACCATCGCCGCCGCGGCGGCCTGCTGCGCGGCGGTCAGTCGCGGGTCCGCAGCGACGCGGGCGGCGAACTGACCCAGTCCCTGCTGGCGGTGCGTGACGAAGTTGTCGATCCACGCCTGCTCCTGAGCAAGGGTGGGCCTCTGGGTCGTGGTGGTGCCCGATGATGTGGTCCCGGCCTCGGTGTGTGCCAGCGCGGGCGCGCTCACGCCCAGGCAGAGTGCAGCTCCGGCGCCGAGGACGGCGGTACGGGTGAGCATCGCGGTGTTCACGTTCAACTCCTCGCGGTTTGCCCCGATACGAGCAGGCTTTCTGCTCTCTTCGGACCGTAACGGGCGCGCCGTGAACCTCATGTGAGCAAAGCGGGCAGTTCGGACTCATCCGGCAGCACGGCGGCTGCGTTCTCGTCGTTCGGGGCGGGCGCGCGCAGCACCGTGAGCGCGATGGCGATCGCGGCGAGGATCAGCGCGGCTGCGACCAGGAACGCGAGGTGGTAGCCGCCGGTGAGTGCTGCTGCTGCCGAATGTCCTTGTGCGGTAAGGGTTCCGGTCCGGCCCGCTGACAATGTCGCGAGCACGGCCAGCCCCAGCGCCCCGCCGACCTGTGCGGTCGTGTTGACCAGACCCGACGTCAGCCCGGCGTCCTCGGGCGTCGCCGCCGACATCGCGAGTGTCATCAGCGCCGGGAAGCTGATGCCCGCGCCGACACCCAGCAACACCATCGGCGGCAGCACGTTGGTGAGGTACTCGCCGTCGACCGGCGCGCGGCTGAACAGCGTCAGGCCGAGCATGATCAGCACCAGTCCCGGGATCATGGTCCGGCGCGCCCCGAACCGACTGACAAGAACGTCGCAGTAACGGACCGAGAGCGTCCCCATCAGCACGCAGACCGGCAGGAAAGACAGGCCGATCGCGAGCGGCCCGTAGCCGAGCACGCGCTGCAGGTACAGCGCACCGAGGAAGAAGATCCCGAACATGCCCGCGGCGCCGACGATCTGGATCAGGTTCGACCCGACCACGTTGCGCGAGCGCAGGATCCGCAGTGGCATCAGGGGATTGCGGGCGCTCGCCTCGCGCGCGACGAATGCCGCGAGCAAGACGGCGGCTGCCGCTCCGAAGGCGCGGGTCGAGCCGGCCGTCCAGCCGTCCTCGGCGGCCGGCTTGACGATGGTGAACACCGCGAGCATCAGCGCGGCCGTGCACAGCAAGGCTCCGGGCAGGTCTGTTCCGGACCCGATTCCGACACCGGGATCGCGCTCGATCAGCCGGCGAGCCGCCATGGCAGTCGCGACTCCGATCGGAACGTTGACGAAGAAGATCCAGTGCCAGTCGATTGATTCGGTCAGCACGCCACCGACGAGCAGTCCGACGGCACCACCGGCCGAGGCGACGAACGCGAAGACGCCGATCGCCTTGGCCTGCTCGCGCGGCTCGGTGAACATCGTGACGATCATGCCGAGGATGACCGCGGACGTCATCGCTCCGCCGACGCCCTGCACGAACCGGGCGGCGACCAGCACGGCCTGGCTGTGCGCGAGACCGCACGCCAGCGACGCGGTGGTGAAGACGGCCAGTCCGGACAGGAACATCGTCCGGCGGCCGAGCAGGTCTCCGAGGCGCCCGGCCAACAGCAGCAACCCGCCGAAGGTGATCAGGTAGGCGTTCACGACCCAGGCCAGGCTCGAGTTGGAGAAGCCGAGATCGTCCTGAATGGAGGGTAGGGCCACATTCACCACGGTGGTGTCGAGGACGATCATCAGCATTCCTGTGCACAGCACGTAGAGCGCGATCCACCGCTCACGATCTCGAAGCGTGCTCATGCCGATGCCTTCAGCAACTCGCCCAACGCGGTCAGTTGCTCGCCCACGCCCTCCTGCCGGAACTCGGGCTTGTCCAGGCCGTCGAGGTAGGCGCCGTGCTCGGTGAGCGTCAGCCGCGTGCCGTCGTCGACGGCCTTGAGCTGGACGGTCGTCACCGAGACCGAGATGCGCTTGCCGTCCATCAGCATGTAATAGCTGTAGATGATGCGAGCGTCCGGAACGATGTCCTCGATCCGCGCCTCGTAGACGTAGGTGCTGGTGCCCCCCGGAACGGTTCCCCGCGTGAACTCGCGGCCGCCCACACGGAAGTCGAGCTCGTACTCGGAAGCGTCGAAGTCGTCCGAACCGGTGAACCAGACGGCCTTCGCCTTCGGGTCGGACCAGGCGGCGAAGACGCGCGCCGGCGTGGCCGGGTAGGTGCGCTGGAGCACGAAGGTGTCGTGCTGGACGGAGGTTTCGGTCATGACTGCTCCTTGGTCGTCCTGGTCGTCTTGGCCTCAGGGGTCTTGGTCGGCTTGGTCGCCGTCTGGTTCGGGTTGTCCGGGTGCTCGGCCAGGTAGTGGCCCAGTCGATCGAGGCGGCGCTCCCACATCTCGCGCCGCTCGGTGATCCAGTTCTGCGCCGAGCCGAGCAGCTTCAGATCCAGGTGGCAGGTGCGCACGCGGCCGATCTTCTCGGACCGGATCAGCCCGCTGGCCTCGAGTACCTGCAGGTGCTGCACCACACCGGGCAGCGACATGGGCAGCGGCGCCGCCAACTCGCTCACGGTCGCCGAGCCCTTCGACAGCCGCTCGACGATCACCCGCCGGCTCGGGTCGGCGAGGGCCTGGAACACCAGGTCGAGCTCGCTCAATTGCTTAAGCATGTACTTAAGTATTGTGGTCGCGCCGGATTTGTCAAGCTCGAATCGGAGCAGGCGGTTGATCTTGGTGCGGGCAGCCCGCTATGGCTGTCGAATCGCACCAAGATCCACAGCGTCGGGTGGACAGCGTGGGTCTACAACCTCGGTCTACAGCGCCGATCCACGGCGGCGCCGGCCGCCACACGCGTCAGGTGTGTGTGGCCAGCAGGTGTGCCGCGACGAGCAGGCCGTTGGCCTCGGCGACCAGCACCCGGCTCTGCCGCGGATCGACCGGTCGGTTGCCGAACGCGGCGCCCAGGAGCTGCGCCGAGATACCGTCCGCGATCCGGTCACGCAGGCCGCCCAGAGCCGTCAGCGCGGCCTCGATCGAGCGGTACTTGGAGTCATGACTGCCGGTGCCGCTCGTCAGCGCGTGGGTGGACGCGGTCAGCGTGTCCATGGCGAACCGTCCGTCGGCGGCGAGGATCTGCTTGTAGACCCGGCCGAGTGCGCTCACGTCGCCGTGGTGCTGACGCAGGGACTTCGGCAGCGCATTCGGCTTGAGGTCCTCGACCAGCACGCGGCCGTCCACCGCGTGGTCGTCGTGCAGCCCGGTCAGCGCGAGCATGGTCGGCCGCAGGTCGGTCTGGTCCGCCCACGTCGTGGTGTCGATGCCACCGGTCCGCACGCCCGGCCCGGCGTATGCGGACCAGATGTCCTGCATGTCCGGCCAGATCCCGCCGTGGTTCCACGCGAAGCCGGCCGAGGTGTACACGCACGGCTTGGTGCAGTTCGTCGCGCCGCCGCCGACGTACTCGTCCTCCCCGGAGAAGGCGGTCAGCGTTGGCGTGCGTGCCGCGTCGGCGCTCACGAAGTGCAGGATCTTCTCCTCGACCGGATCAGCCAGCTGGTACGCCACCTTGTCCGTGCTGCCGGTGAGCGGGTTGGTGATCGACAGGCTGCCGAGGTCTCGTTCGAGCTGGCGCACCTGCGGCGAGTCCGCCGCCGGGTTGCCCGTCACCCACAGCGCGGGGGCCGGGTCGCTGTGGATAGCGAACGGCGTCGTGTTGTTCTTCTGCGTCGCGAGCAGGCCGGGCAGGTTGACGTTCACCTCGGACGCGGTCGCGTAGCTGCAGTAGTTCCCGGGCCGTCCGGTGCAGTTCGCCGGGGTCGGTGCGCTGCCGGAGAAGTGGTCGCCCTCGTCCGTCGTGACCGCGAACAGGGTGTTGGCCGGCGTGATCCCGTCGTGCGCCAGCCGGGTCAGGAAGCTCGCGAACGCGGTGTCGTAGTCGTGCAACTGCTGCTCGTACCGCGCGTCGCCCGGGCCGAGGTCGCCGCTGGGCGTCGCGGTGTGGTCGGTATGCGCGTCCGAGACGTAGACGTTCGCGATCGGCACACCGTGCTCGAGCAGGTCGGCCGCGTAGCCGAGCGAGTTGTTCGGCGTCATCGAGTCGAAGCCGGGGAATCCGGCGTTGCCCTTGCCGTCGGTGATCGGCGTTCCGTCGAGCGCCTGGATCGGCCCGGACGGGCTGACGGTCGGCTGGATCTCGGCGTTGCCGAACAGAGCCTTGTAGCCGGCGTAGCCGCCCGGCTCGTCCGGCAGCGAGTCGGTCTGGCCGCTCGCGCACAGCGTCGAGGACTTCGCGCAGTGCACGGCGAAACCGACGAAGTCGGCCGCGGCCTTGGTCGGGTTGGTCTGCGCTTCCTGCTGCTGCGGTGAGCCGGCTCCGAACACGGTCGGGATGTCCGTCGCGATGTTCTCCAGCACTGTGTTGGACATGCCGACCTCGCCGACGTCGCAGCCGGCGCGGGTGAACGGCACCCATGGTGCGGGCACGTTGACGTTGGTGTCGGTCGGGACGGCGGCGCGGTTGGCCGCGTAGTTCAGGTTGTACTTGGTGTCGGCCGGGTGCCCGCTGGGGTCGAAGATCGGGTCGGTCCAGTAGGCGAACGAGACGCCGGTGTGCGTGTTGCCCGTCGGGTCGTAGTAGCTGTAGCTGTTCGACTGCGTCACGGCGTGCCGGTCCGGGTAAAGCCCGGTCTGCGCGGACATGAAGTTGGTGGCCGTGTGCACCAGGACGTTGTGCGTGTTCGCCAGCACTGTCCCGTTCTGCTTGAGGAAGTTCAGCAGGTGTGGCATCTGCTCGAGATCGCTGGCCACGTTCGGGTTGTCGCGCGTCAGGTGCACGTTGTCGAACTGCAGCTCGACGACGTGCTTGATGCCGTTGGCCATCGTGCAGCCGCCGGGCGAATTGCCGCCGCCGCCTCGGGGGTGGGCGCTGGCCGGCGTGGTGGCCGTGAGCAGTCCCAGCCCGGCAACCGCCGCAGCCCCGATCGCGATCGTCCGACGCACCCGAACCCGCATAACCGTCTCCCGTCAGTGGCACCGAGATCGACCGTGCTCGACCACGGTGACGCCTAGCCAAGCACCAAACGCCGGCTACGTGAACAGAAGCGACATATCGGGGAATTACCTGTGAGTACGGTGTGCAGGTTCGGCGACCTGGCCGAGCACAGGCGACCCGATCCTGCCTAGCCTTTGCCCGTAGTTTTGGCTACGATGCCGACCATGACCGCTGTTCCGCTGGGCGAGGCCCGAGATCGGCTCTCCGAGTACATCGCAGAAGTCGAGCGCACCCACGAACGCGTCACGATCACACGCCACGGCCATCCGGCGGCGGTCTTGATCTCCGCCGATGACCTCGCCTCGATCGAAGAAACGCTGGAGATCCTCGGTACTCCGGGCGCGACTCAGGCGATCCGGGAGGGGCAGGCCGACGCGTCCGCCGGTCGATTTGCTGACAACGACGAGATCAAGGCCCGTTACGGCATCGGATGAGTGAGCGATACACGATCCGGATCACTTCCCGTGCAGCCCACGATCTTGAGCGATTGCCGGAGAAGACTGCCACGGCCTGCGTCGAGTTCATCTTCGGCTCCCTCGCCGACAACCCGCTACGTGTAGGCAAACCACTGCGCGGGGAGCTGACCGGCCTGCACTCCGCCCACCGGGGCGACTACCGCGTCGTTTACCCGGTAGCGGACGACAGACGCGGGGTGGAGATCGTGCACATCGGCCGACGCAGCGACGTCTACAGACGTGCCTGACACGCGAGCCGGTGACGGGAATCGAACCCGCGCAATCTGCTTGGGAAGCAGAGACTCTGCCATTGAGCTACACCGGCGAACGCGCACGATGCTACCTGGCGCCCGCTCACCGGGCGGTGATGCCCGACGCGCTACGTTCGCAGCATGCGCACGCTCCGCACGCCGGACGAGCGTTTCGTCGACCTGCCGGACTTCAACTACGTGCCGCGCTATGCCGACGTCCCGGATCTGGACGGCGGGTCGCTGCGGATGGCGCGGGTCGAGTACGGCCCGGCCGGCGGCCCGCCGATCTTGCTGCTGCACGGTGAGCCGTCGTGGTCGTTCCTGTACCGGCACATGATCCCGGTGCTCGCGGCCGCGGGAATGCGGGTTATCGCTCCGGACCTGATCGGCTTCGGCCGCTCGGACAAGCCCAGCGAGCCGTCCGACCACAGCTACGCCCGGCACGTCGAGTGGGTCCGCAGCCTGGCCTTCGACGTCCTGGACCTGCACGGCGTCACGCTCGTTGGCCAGGACTGGGGCGGCCTGATCGGGCTGCGGCTGGTGGCCGAGCATCCGGAGCGGTTCCTGCGCATCGTCGCCGCGAACACCGGCCTGCCGACCGGAGACCATCCGATGCCCGAGGTCTGGCACACCTTCCGAGCGGCCGTGCGCACCGCCACGGAGCTGGACATCGGCCGGTTCGTGCAGAGCGGCTGCCGGCGCCCGCTGACCGATCACGTCCGTGCCTGCTACGACGCGCCGTTCCCGGACGAGACGTTCAAGGCCGGCCCGCGTGCCATGCCCGATCTCGTCCCCACTGCGCCGGATGACCCGGCCACCGAGGCGAACCGGGCAGCCTGGGCGAGGCTGTCCGTGCTGCCGACGCCGGTCCTGGTCGCGTTCAGCGACAGCGACCCGATCACCGGCCCGATGGCGCCGATCCTGCAGCGCGCGCTGCCCGGCGCCCAGGGTCGCGAGCATCCGGTGATCGCCGGCGCCGGCCACTTCCTGCAGGAGGATGCGGGCGAGGAGCTGGCCGGGCGGATCGTCGAGTTCATCGCCGCCACGCCGACCCAGTAGCCTCACCCGCATGCTGCTGTCCGACCGTGACATCCGGGCCGAGGTCGACGCCGAGCGCCTCGTGCTCGAGCCGTGGGATCCGGAGCTGGTGCAGCCGTCGAGCGTCGACGTCCGGCTGGACAGGTTCTTCCGCGTCTTCAACAACTCGCAGTACACGCACATCGACCCGGCGCAGCAGCAGGACGAGCTGACCACCCTGGTCGAGCCCAAGGGCGAGGACCCGTTCGTGCTGCACCCCGGCGAGTTCGTGCTCGGCTCGACCCTGGAGATCGTGACGCTGCCGGACGACCTGGCCGGCCGGCTCGAGGGCAAGTCGTCGCTCGGTCGGCTGGGCCTGCTGACGCACTCGACGGCGGGCTTCATCGACCCGGGCTTCACCGGCCACATCACGCTGGAGCTGTCGAACGTGGCCAACCTGCCGATCGTGCTCTGGCCCGGGATGAAGATCGGCCAGCTGTGCCTGTTCCGGTTGTCCAGCGCGGCCGAACACCCGTACGGCTCGGCCCAGTACGGCTCCCGCTACCAGGGCCAGCGCGGCCCGACGCCGAGCCGTTCGTACCAGAACTTCCGTCGCTGGCCGACGAGCTGATCGGCGCTCAGCCCCAGCGGATGCGGACGGCCCGCCACAGTGCGGCGACCTCCCCGTAGCCCTCGATCTGCACCTCGGACGGCCGGTTCCACAGCCAGCTGTAGACCTCCGACGATGTGCCGATGATCGTGGCATCGGCGGGCCCGCCGTCCTCGCGCGCGCAGATCCGCCCATCGCCGAAGGTGATCAGCCAGGACGGGCCGTCGATCGCTGCCAGCGAGATCGTCGCCGGACTCTCGACCGCGTTGCCCTTGCGCGCGGCGAACCCGAGCAGCAGCTCGGCCATGCCGTCCTGCGCGAAGTCGGCGCGGTACGGGGTCGGGTCACCGGAGGCGCGCTCGGCGTCGGCCCGGTGGATCGCGGTCTCGTGCGCCTGCCGCCGGGCCCAGAACGCCAGCGGCGAGGGCGCCGGCAGGAAGGTGGCGCAGTCGAGGTCGGCCGGCGCCGCGCGCAGCGTCCGCACGAGCGCCGCATGACCGTCGCGGAACCAGTCGAGCAGCTCGTCGTCAGGCACAGCTGTGCCGACGGCCCCGCCCGCCTCGGTGTCGAAGCTGTCGCCGCCGCTCGCCACGATGTCCGCGGCCCAGCGGTGCACGCCCCCGACGTGGGTGACCAGCTCGCGGACGTTCCAGTCGGTGGCCGGCACCCGCGCGTCCCAGCCGGCCCGCTCCGCCGCCGCGGCGAGCAGCGGTCCGTCGGCGCGCAGCGCGTCGAGGTGTTCCGGGACCTCCACGCTCAGCCGAGCCGGTACATCCAGCCGTGGGGATCGGGCCGCTGCCCGGTCTGCAGGCCCAGCAAGTGCTCGCGCAGCTGCATGGTGACTTGGCCCGAACCCCCGTCGCCGACGGTCCACCCGCCGGCCGCGCTCTTGACCGACCCGACCGGTGTGATCACGGCCGCGGTGCCGCACGCGAAGACCTCGGTCAGCGCGCCGGACTCGTTCCCGGCCCGCCAGTCGTCGGTCGAGATCTTGCCCTCCTCGGCCGCGTAGCCGAGCTCGCGAGCGACGGTGAGCAGCGAGTCGCGGGTGACGCAGGGCAGCAGGGTGCCGGTGAGCGCGGGCGTGACGATCCGAGCGGACGGGCCGGAGCCGTACACGAAGTACAGGTTCATCCCACCCATCTCCTCGACCCAGCGATGCTCGACGGCGTCCAGCCACACCACCTGGTCGCACCCCTGCTCGGCCGCGTGCGCCTGCGCGATCAGTGAGGCCGCGTAGTTGCCCGCGCACTTCGCCTCGCCGGTGCCACCGGGCGCCGCACGCGTGAACTCCGTCGACAGCCACACCGACACCGGCTGCACGCCGCGCGGGAAGTACGCACCGGCGGGCGAGGCGATCAGCAGGTACGAGTAGGCGTTCGCCGGCCGCACGCCCAGTCCGACCTCGGTCGAGATCATGAACGGGCGGAAGTACAGCGAGTCGGTGTCGACGCTCGGCACCCAGGCGGCGTCGACGTCGATCAGCGCACGCAGCGACTCGACGAACAGGTCAGCGGGCAACTCGGCCATCGCCAGCCGCCGCGCCGAGCGGGCGAAGCGGGCCGCGTTCGCGTCCGGGCGGAACGTCGCGATCGATCCGTCCGGCTGCCGGTACGCCTTGAGACCCTCGAAGATCTCCTGGCCGTAGTGCAGCGACATCGTCGCCGGGTCGAGCGCGAGCGGGCCGTACGGCAGTACCCGCCCGTCGTCCCAGCCGCCGTCAACCGTCCAGTCGATGCGGACCATGTGGTCGGTGAAGTACCGGCCGAAGCCGGGCGCGGCCAGGATGGCGGCCCGCTCCTCGTCGGTGCGAGGGCGGGAGTTTCGCTCGACACTGAACGTCATTCGGACATCCTAGTTCCGGCAGAGACCCGGCCGCGGGCGGTTATTCGGACGCGATCGCCGACTCGGCCGCCAAGATCGACACCAGCGGGCCGAGCTGCTCGTCGGTGGCCGCGAGGACGACGGCCGGCAGTGCCTTGGTCAGCATCTCCAGCAGCGCGTCGCGGCCGACCGACCCGGAGTCGATCCAGCGGATCGTGCACTCCTCGCTGTAGGCCACCCAGCCGTGCACGGCCAGCTGCGCCCGCGGGCTGAGCTCGAAGCCCAGCTGCCCGACGACAGCGATCACCCGCTTGGCCATCGCGGCACGGGTGTCGTCGAAGATGCCGCGCATCTCGGCGTCACCGCTCGCGGCGCCCCGAACGAGGGACTTGTAGCTGTCCGGGTTCTCCTCGACGTAGCCGATGAATGCCTCCAGGCCGGCCCGCAGCGCCTCGACCGGCGCCAGCGCGGTGTCCGGCTCGGTGCGCTCGAGCAGCTGCTGGGCCGCTGCGCGAGCGACGGCGGTGTGGAAGTCCTGCTTGGAGGCGAAGTAGTGGAAAAGCAGCCCCCGCGAGATGCCGGCCTGCCGGGCGATGTCCTCGACCGACAGCGCGTCCAGCGTGCGGGTCGCCAGCATCTGCACGCCGAGCGCGATCAGCTGGGCGCGGCGGGCCACCGGGTCGAGCCGGGTGCGCTTCTCGCGGGTCACTGCGCCATCCTAGGCCCTATTGAATGCCAGCCAACGAACTATTGACTCCCATTCAATGAGCGACCTACCCTGGACAGCATGACTGATGAGACCCAACCACGGCACGTCGGCGTGCTGATCATCGGCAGCGGCTTCGCCGGTCTCGGTACCGCGATCCGGCTGAGCAAGGACGGCCGCAACGACTACCTGGTGCTCGAGCGCGGCCCCGGCGTCGGCGGCACGTGGCGCGACAACACCTACCCCGGTGCCGCGTGCGACGTCCCCTCACACCTGTACTCCTACAGCTTCGAGCTCAACCCGAGGTGGTCCCGCTCGTTCTCGCCGCAGCCGGAGATCCAGGACTACCTGCGCGCGGTCGCCGAGAAGTACGGCGTGCTGGACAAGCACCTGTTCGACACCGAGGTCACGCACGCCAGGTGGCACGAGCCGTCCGGGCAGTGGTTCGTCGACACCACGAACGGGCGCTTTCGAGCCGACGTGCTCGTCTCGGCCGTGGGAGCACTGTGCGAGCCACGCCTGCCGGACATCAAGGGAATCGGGACGTTTGAAGGCGAGATCTTCCACTCCGCCCGCTGGAACCACGACGCCAACCTCGCCGGCAAGCGGGTGGCGCTGATCGGAACCGGCGCGTCCGCGATCCAGATCGGCCCGGCCATCGCCGACCGGGTCGGATACCTGGACGTCTACCAGCGCACCGCACCGTGGATCATGCCCCGGCACGATCGCGCGTACTCCGGCGTCGAGAAGTTCGCCTACCGGCACGTGCCGTTCCTGCAGCGTGCCGCCCGCGAGGCGATCTACTGGGGCCGCGAATCCTTCGTGCTCGGGTTCGCGTTGCAGCCCAAGATCCTGCTCGGCGCGCAGAAGATCGCCGAGCGCAACATCGCCAAGGGCATCAACGATCCGCGGCTGCGCAAGGCGGTCACGCCCGACTGGCAGATCGGTTGCAAGCGCATCCTGCTGTCCAACGACTGGTACCCGATGCTCGAACGGGACAACGTCGAGCTGATCACCGACGGCATCGCCGAGATCCGCGGCAACTCGATCATCAGCGCCGATGGAGGCACCGTCCGCGAGGTCGACGCGATCATCGTCGCCACCGGCTTTCACGTGACCGACTCCCCTACGTACCAGGCGATCGTCGGCCGTGACGGCCGCGCGCTGGGCGAGCTGTGGGACGAGCAGGGGCAGCAGGCGTACAAGGGTGCGACGGTCGCCGGGTTCCCGAACCTGTTCTTCGTGATCGGTCCCAACACCGGGCTCGGCCACACCTCGATGGTCTACATGATCGAGTCGCACGTCAACTACCTGGCCAGCGCGCTGCGGCAGATGGACAGCCAAGGCCTGGCCACCGTCGAGGTACGTGGCGACGAGCAGCGCGAGTTCAACGAACACCTGCAGCGGCAGATGCGCAAGACGATCTGGACGACCGGTGGCTGCACGAGCTGGTACCTGGACAAGCACGGCAACAACACCACGCTCTGGCCCAGCTTCACGTTCGCGTTCCGGCAGCTGACGCGACGGTTCGACCTGCCCGCCTACACCACGACCTCGCGTGCGGAGCGGGCTCCGCATCTCGTCCAGGAAGGGGTGTCAGCGTGAGCACCATCAGGGGCAAGGTCGCCGTGGTCACCGGCGCCGGCTCGGGTATCGGTCGCGCGATCAGCTACGAGCTCGCCCGGCGTGGTGCGAAGCTGGCGATCAGCGACATCGACACGGCGGGCCTGGCCGAGACGGCCGAGCACGTGCGGGTGATCGGTGCACCGGTTCACCAGCAGCACCTGGACGTCACCGACCGCGCCGCCATCCTGCGCTACGCGGACGCCGTGGCCGCCGAGTACGGGGCGGTCAACCTCGTCGTCAACAACGCCGGCATCGCGTTCACCGGCGACGTCGAGCAGATGTCGTTCGAGCAGATCGAGCGGGTCATGGACGTCGACTTCTGGGGGGTCGTCAACGGGACGAAGGCGTTCCTGCCGCACCTGATCGCGTCGGGCGACGGGCACGTCGTCAACATCTCCAGCCTGTTCGGGCTGCTCTCGATGCCCAGCCAGAGCGCCTACAACGCGGCGAAGTTCGCGGTGCGCGGGTTCACCGAGTCGCTGCGTCAGGAGATGATCCTGGCCGGCCACCCGGTCGAGGTGACCTGCGTGCACCCGGGCGGCATCAAGACGGCGATCGCCCGCAACGCCGGCGCGGTCGCCGGCAAGGACCCCGCGAAGCTGGCCGAGTTCTTCGACGCCCGGCTGGCCCGGACCTCGCCGGAGTCGGCCGCCAGGTCGATCGTGCGGGCGGTCATCGGGAACCGGCCACGCGCCGTCGTGGGCCTGGACGCGATGGCCCTCGATCTGCTCGTCCGGCTGGTCGGCCCGGCGTACCAGCGGTTGTTCTCGCTGCTCGCGCCACGGCTGATGCCGCCGGCCGAGGCGGTGGCCGCCCCGCCGGCCGTGAACAAGGTCCCGGCCTGATGGCGCACCTGCCGCGCGGCGTCGTGGTCGCCGTGTCCGCGCCCGTGTACCGGCTGTCGCTGAACGCGCATCGCACGGTGGCGATGCAGCGCCGGCTGTCCGAGGCGTCCGTCCGGCTGAACCGGGTTCCGCGCGGTACCCGGGTCAACCGTCTGCTACTCGGCGGGCGCCCGGCCGAGCGCGTCACCCTCGGCGCGCCCGATCCGGCGAGCGCCGTGCTGTACCTGCACGGCGGCGGGTACGTCCTCGGTTCGGCGCGCATGTACCGCCCGCTCGCCGCGCACCTGTCGCGCAGCGCCGGTGCGGTGGTCCACAACCTGGACTACCGGCTGGCACCCGAGCACCGGTATCCGGCCGCGCTGGAGGACGCCGTCGCCGCGTTCGACCAGCTTGTCGAGCAGCACGGGTACGAGCCGTCCCGGATCGCGATCGCCGGGGACTCGGCCGGCGGTGGCCTCGCGGTCGCGGCCGCGCGCCGGCTGACCGATGCGGGCCGGCGGCCGGCCGCACTCGCGCTGCTCTCACCGTGGACCGATCCGTCCGACCACGACCTTCCGGACCGGGACTTCGTCGTGAACCGTGAGTGGGGCATGTCGTGCGCGGCGATGTACCGCGGCGCCGCCGACCCCGCGGACCCGGGCTACGCCCCCATGCACGCCGAGCTGGCCGGACTGCCGCCGATGCTCGTGCAGTACGCCACCGGCGAGATGCTGCACGACCAGATCGGCCGCTTCGTCGATCGCGCGCGCGGCGAGAGCATCGACGTCCGGCCCGTCGACAGCCCGACGCTGTGGCACAGCGCCCATGTCCTGGCCGGGATGTTGCGGGACGCGACCGACGCGGTGCGCGACGTGGGCACCTTCCTGCGCCCGCATCTGGCCGCCGCGGCCAAGCCACAGCAGACGGGGCCCAGGTCGAATCGCGGTTGACCGCGATGGTCGAGTGAGCAGGTGCTCGAACTCGCCCGAGGTCTGCGGCCCGCGGATCTTCGTGCCCTCGCCGCGCTGGAACGGCGCTGCGTCGAGGCCGACGGCGGCCGGCTCAAGCTCGAATGGGGCGTGCTGAACTCGCGCAGCGGCGAGCTCGAGGGCCTGCTCTGGCGCGAGGGCGACCGGCTCGTCGGCTTCCTCGGCCTGTACGCCTTCGGCGCGCCGGCGGTTGAACTGGTCGGCATGGTCGACCCGGCCGCCCGGCGACGCGGGATCGCCACCGCGCTGCTGGACGCCGCCCGTGCGTTGTGCCGGGATCGCGGCTACGAGCAGGTCCTGCTGGTGGTATCACGGTCATCGACAGCGGGCCGGGCCCTGGCGCTGCGCCGAGGCGCGCAACTCGAACACTCCGAGCACGCACTCGTCCTGACCGAGCCGCCCGACAACGGGCCGGCGGATCCGCAGGTTGGCGTGCGGCCGGCCACGCCAGCGGATGCGGCCATCTTGTCCAGGCTGCTGACGAAGGCCCTCGGCCATCCCCACGACGTGACGACGGAGCGATCGGCGCCGGACTCCGAGCGCCGGCTGGTTGTGGAGCTCGCCGGTGACGTCGTCGGCACCGTGCGGGTGAGCCACGACCCGGACGGAGCCGGCGTGTACGGCTTCGCGGTGGATCCGCGTGTTCAGGGACGCGGCATCGGGCGCGACGTCCTGCGCCGTGTGTGCGGTGAGCTGTTCCGCGACGGCGCGGGACGTGTCGGGCTGGAGGTTGCGGTCGACAACGACCGCGCTCTCGGGCTGTACACGTCAATCGGGTTCGTCCGGGTCACGACCGAGGACTACTACGCGCTGCCGTGAGCTGCCGGGAACCTCGTGCGACCGCGGGGAGTTCTCAGCGGGAGGGGGTGGCCATGTCCGTCGTGAAGATACTGCTGGTCCTGCTCGCGATCTGGATCGCGCTGGCTGTAATCGGCTTCATCATCAAGGGCCTGTTCTGGCTGTTCGTCATCGCATGCATCGCGTTCGCGTTCACGCTGGCCGGCTCGGCGCGCCGCCGCGGGATCCTCACCCGCCGCTGACCGGTCTTGGTGCGTTGCAGCGGCCTGGATCGCCGTTCTGCAACAAGGTCGCGGCGGTGGACCGCGTCTCAGGTGGCCGTCACGCTCGCGGCCAGGTGCGGCTTGCCCGAACGTGCGTTGCGGACGTCGAGCGTCCAGCCGTCGCCGGTACGTGCCGCCGTGACACTCACCGTCGAGGGCAGCAGCACCGGCGTCTTGAACGCGGCGTCCACCGTGAACGAGTCGGGCAGCCGCCCCTCCAGGGTGGCCAGCGTGCGGGCCTTGAGCCACATCCCGTGCGCGATCGCCGACGGGAAGCCGAACAGCCTGGCCGTCAGCGCGTAGAGGTGGATCGGGTTGCGGTCGCCGGACACCGCGCCGTAGCGACGGCCGATGTCACCCGGGACGCGCAGCTGCCCCGACGCACCGACCGGCGCGGGCGGGCGCTCCTTCCGCGGACCGCGCGGCGCGGACGGCGGCTTGTCACCCCGGCGCAGATAACTGCTGCGGCCGGACCACACCGTCTCGCCGTCCACGCTCGCCTCGGTCAGCAGCTCGAGCTGACGGCCGGCCGGATGCGGGCGCAGGTCCGCGGCCCGAACGCGGAACCCGACGCGCTCGTTCATGCGCACCGGCCGGTGCACGGTGATCGTGTTCGCGACGTGCACCAGGCCGACGAGGGGAAACGGGAAGTCACGCTCGGTCATCACCGCGACCTGCAGCGGAAAGGCCAGCACGTGCAGGTATGTCGGCGGCAGCACGTCGCTGTACCGGAAGCCGCACACCCGGGCGTAGCCGGCCAGGTGACCCGGGTCGAGCGGCTGCGGGGCGAGCACGTAGGTCGAGTCCGGCAGCGCATCACCGCGGTGCAGCGGTCCGGTCGCCGCCGCCTTCGCGTACAGGGTCGCCAGCGACGGCGGCGAGTCGAGCATCGTGGTGGTCATCGGCGGCTCACGCCCCGACGAGGTTCTGGCCACAGACCCGTAGCGTCTGCCCGTTGATCCCACCGGCGCCCGGCGAGCTCAGCCAGGACACCGCCTCGGCGACGTCGATCGGCAGGCCGGCCTGCTGCAGGCTGGACAGGCGACGGGCTACCTCGCGCGTGGCCAGCGGCATCTTGGCCGTCATCTCGGTGTCGATGAAACCGGGCGCAACCGCGTTGATCGTCGAGTCCCCGTGCGCGGCGAACGCCGGTGCGGACGAGCGGACCAGGCCGATGACGCCGGCCTTGGTCGCGCCGTAGTTCGTCTGGCCGCGGTTGCCCGAGAAGCCGGTGGTGGACGACAGGCAAACCACACGGGACTGATCGCGAAGCTGGTCGCTGTCGAGCAGCGCGGCGTTGATCCGCAGCTGCGATTCGAGGTTGACGGCGACGACCGACGTCCACTGGTCCGGCTTCATGTTCGCGAGCAGCTTGTCGCGGGTGATGCCGGCGTTGTGGATCAGCACGTCCAGGCCGTCGGTGTGCGCGGCGAGGTGGGCGAGCAGCCGCTGCGGTGCCTCGGCCGAGGCCACGTCCAGGTGGAGCGTCGTGCCGCCGATGCGATTGGCGACCTTGGCCAGCCGGTCCCCCGCGGCGACCAGGTCGGCGGCGATCACGTGCGCACCGTCGCGGGCCAGCACCCCGGCGATCGCCGCCCCGATGCCACGTGCGGCACCGGTGACCAGCGCGGTCTTGCCGGCCAGCGGCTGATCCCAGTCCTTCGGCGCAGGCGCCACCCCGGCGCCGAGCCGGACCGGCTGGCCGTCGACGTAGGCGGCCTTGCCGGACAGGAAGAAGCGCAGCGCCGACCGCAACGACGGGCTGTCGCCGGACGGGTCCTCGATCAGGAGCAGGTTCGCCGTCGAGCCGCGCTGCAGCTCCTTGGCCAGCGATCGGACGATGCCGTCCAGCGCCTGGCGGGCCGCCTCGACCGCGACGTCCGCACCGTCCGGCGCGCGGCCGATGACCAGGACCCGGCCGCAGGCCATCAGCCGTCGCAGCGCACCGGAGAAGAACGACTGGAACCCGGCCAGATCGGCGGGCGAGGCGACCGCGCGCGCGTCCAGGATCAGCGCGCCGTAGCGGATGCTGTCGTCGGCCTCGTCGGCGAGCTCGGCGCCGGCAGCGACGATCAGCTTCCGCAGCGCGGCCGTGGGCTTGCCGGGTGTCGCGCCGAGCAGGGCCGGACCCGGCAGCAGCGGTTCGCCCGCGGTGAACCGACGCAGCACGGCCGGCCGCGGCAGGCCGACGCGCGACGCGACCGCCGATCCGATCGGCGAGTTGACCAGGTTCAGGTACTTGTCAGACATGCTCAGGCCTCCAGGATCGCGACGACGCCCTGCCCGCCCGCCGCGCAGATCGAGATGAGCCCGCGGCCCGAGCCCTTCTCGTGCAGCAGCTTGGCCAGGCCCGCGACGATGCGCCCGCCCGTCGCGGCGAACGGGTGCCCGGCCGCGAGCGAGGAGCCGTTGACGTTCAGCCTGGCCCGGTCGATCGGGCCGAGCGCACCGTCCAGGCCCAGGACCTTGCGGCAGAACTCCCCGTCCTCCCATGCCTTGAGCGTGGTGAGCACGGTCGAGGCGAACGCCTCGTGGATCTCGTAGAAGTCGAAGTCCTGCAAGCCCAGCCCGTTGCGCGCCAGCAGCCGCGGCACCGCGTGGACCGGCGCCATCAGCAGGCCGTCGTTCCTGCGGTCGCCGTGCACGTAGTCGACGGCCGCGGCCTCGCCGTCGACGAAGTGCGCGAGCACCGGCAGCCGGTGCGCCGCCGCCCACTCGTCACTGGCGAGCAGCACGGTGGACGCGCCGTCGGTGAGCGGCGTCGAGTTTCCGGCCGTCATGGTCGCGGCCTCGCCCAGGGACTTACCGAACGCTATCGGCAGCTTGGCCAGCTTCTCGACGGTCGAGTCGGGCCGCAGGTTGTTGTCGCGGGTCAGCCCGAGGTACGGCGTGACGAGGTCGTCGAGGAACCCGCGCTCGTACGCGGCGGCGAGGTTGCGGTGGCTGGCCGCCGCGAGCTCGTCCTGCGCCTCGCGGGTGATCGCCCACTCGGCCCCGGTGATCGCCTGGTGCTCGCCCATCGACAGGCCGGTCCGCGGCTCGAGGTTGGCGGGGATCGTCGGGACGAGCTGGGTCGGCCGCAGCCCGGACAGGGCTTTGAGCCGCCCGCCGAGCGACCTGGCCCGGTTGGCGTCGAGCAGCACACCACGCAGGTCCTCGTTCACCGCGATCGGCGCGTCGGACGTGGTGTCGGCGCCGCCCGCGATGCCCGACTCGATCTGGCCGAGCGCGATCTTGTTCGCGACCAGCATCGCCGCCTCCAGCCCGGTGCCGCACGCCTGCTGAATGTCGTACGCGGGCGTGTACGGCGAGAGCCGCGAGCCCAGCACCGACTCGCGGGTGAGGTTGAAGTCCTTGCTGTGCTTGAGGACGGCGCCCGCGACCACCTCCCCTAGTCGCTCGTCCTGCAGTCCGAACCGGGCCACCAGGCCGTCGATCGTGGCGGTCAGCATGTCCTGGTTCGACGCGTGCGAGTAGGGGCCGTTCGATCGGGCGAACGGGATCCGGTTTCCGCCGACGACGGCGGCACGACGAGTGCTCACGGGAGTCCTTTCCAGGCGTTGTTACCCAAAGGTATCCGCTACTTTGAGTAGCGTGAACAATCCTGTGTCGACGGTTACCGGCGTCCAGCCCGGGGCCGGGGTGCCGACGACGCGTGCCGGGCGCCCGGACGGGCGCAGTTCCCGCTGGGTGGCGCACCGGTCGGCGCGGCGAGACGAGCTCATCGAAGCGGCGATCGAGGCGATCAGCGAGTACGGCTCCAGCGCCGGCATGGATCAGATCGCGGCGAAGGCCCGGACCAGCAAACCCGTCGTCTACCGCTACTTCGCCGACAAGACCGAGCTGTACCGTGCCGTGAGCACCCGGCTCGTCGGGCGCGTGCTGGACACCCTGGTGGGGGTGGCCGCGACGAACCCGCCGCCGCGCTCGCTCATCAACGCCAGCATCGATGCGTACCTGGGCATGCTCGAGGAGAACCCGGAGCTGTACCGGTTCGTCGCCGATCACCCCGTCATCGACGCCGCCGGTGGGCGGACGAAGTTCAGCGCCGTCGTGGCCGACCTGCTCGCGGTCCAACTCGCGGCCCAGCTGCGCGAGGGCGAGCTCGACCCGGCGTTCGCGCACCCGTGGGGTGATGCCATCGTCGGCTTCATCAACTCGGCCGGCCTCTGGTGGCTCGATCACCGCGACGCCATGGACCGCGAGCAGCTCACCACCTACCTGGGCGCGCTGCTGTGGGGCGGCGCGGCCGGGGTCTACCAGTACGCCGGGCATCCGGCCGACGCGCAGCCACCGCCCGGCGTGTTCCCGCATCTGCGGTCCGGCGAGCAACCGCGATGACCGACCCGACCGTGCCGAACCCCGATCAGCTGCGCCGTTACCTGGACGGCCGGTGGGCGCAGATCCGCGAGCGGGCACGGGCGCTCGCCACCGATCCCCGGTTCGCGGTCACCGTTGGCGCCGACACCGAGACCCAGCGGGCCGACGTCCTCGCCCGGCTGCGCGTGCTCGCCGAGGAGAACTACTCGCGGCTCGGCTTCCCGGCGCAGTACGGCGGCCTGGACGACGTCGGTGGCTCGATCACCGGCTTCGAGATGCTGGCGATGGGCGACCTGTCGTTGCTGGTCAAGGCCGGCGTCCAGTGGGGCCTCTTCGGCGGGGCGGTCCTGCACCTGGGCACCGCGCGGCACCATCGCGCCTACCTCTCCGACATCATGTCGCTCGAGCTGCTCGGTTGCTTCGCGATGACCGAGACCGGCCACGGTTCGGACGTCGCCGAGCTGCGCACCACCGCGACGTACGACCCGGCCACCCACGAGTTCGAGATCCACACGCCGGACGAGGACGCCCGCAAGGACTACATCGGCAACGCCGCGTGCGACGGTCGGATGGCGGCCGTGTTCGCCCAGCTGCTCACCGGTGGGCAGTCGCAGGGCGTGCACGCGTTCCTCGTCCCGATCCGCAACCGCGACGGCTCGTCCGTGCCGGGCGTCCGGATCGAGGACTGCGGCCTGAAGGCGGGCCTGAACGGTGTCGACAACGGCCGGCTCTGGTTCGACCACGTGCGCGTCCCCCGCGACAATCTGCTCAACCGGTACGGGGACGTCGGCGCCGACGGCAGCTACACCACCCCGATCGAGAACAAGACGAAGCGGTTCTTCACCATGCTAGGGACGCTGGTCCAGGGCCGGATCAGCGTCGCCGCGGGCGCGGGCAGCGCCACGAAGGTCGCGCTGTGCATAGCCGTTCGCTACGGACAGGCACGCCGGCAGTTCGCCGGCCCAGACGGCACCGAGATCCCGGTGCTCGACTACCTCGTCCACCAGCGCCGGCTGCTGCCCGCGCTGGCCAAGTCGTACGCGCTGCACTTCGCCCAGTGCGAGCTCATCGCCGGCCTGCACGAGAGCACACCGGCCCACGATGCTCCGATAACCGACGACGCACCGATAGCCGACGAAGTCGGCGCGCCGACCGTAGGTCCAGGCGCCTCGGCAAGCAGAGCCCGCCGCATCCTGGAGGCTCACGCGGCGGGGATCAAGGCGATCGCCACCTGGCACGCGACGCAGACGATCCAGGCCTGCCGCGAGGCCTGCGGCGGTGCCGGCTACCTCGCCGAGAACCGGCTGCCCGGGCTCAAGGCCGACACCGACGTGTTCACCACCTTCGAGGGCGACAACACCGTCCTGCTCCAGCTGCTCGCGAAGGAGCTGCTGACCGGATACCGCGACCACGTCGGCGAGCTCGACTGGCTCGGTACCGCGCGGTTCGTCGCCGACCAGGCCGTCGAGACGATGGTGGAGAAAGTCGGCGGCCGGCGGATCCTGCAGCGGCTGCTCGACGCCGGCCCCGGGGGTGACGACGGCGAACTGCTCGACCGGTCGTGGCACCTGGAGCTGTTCGACTGGCGCGAGAGGCACCTGCTGGACACGCTCGCCCGACGGCTGCGGCGGGCGCCGAGCGCCCCCGACCCGTTCGCGGTGTTCAACGCGGCGCAGGATCACCTGCTGCTGGCGGCTAGCGCGCACGTCGACAGCGTCCTGCTGCACGCGTTCGTCACCGCGATCGACGCCTGCCCGGACGAGGCCGTCCGCCAGCTGCTCTCGAGCGTGTGCGACCTGTTCGTCATGTCCACGATCGAGGCCGAGCGGGGCTGGTACTGCGAGCACGGCCGGCTCACGGCGCAGCGGGCCAAGGCCGTCATCGCCGAGGTCAACCGGCTGTGCGCCGAGCTTCGCCCGTACGCGCTGCTGCTGACCGAGGGGTTCGGCGTTCCCGAGGCGGCGATCGCGGCCCCGATCGCCCAGGCCCACCCCTGACCGCTTTCCACGGGTATGTTCCCTGCCGGTAACCTGACGTCTCGTGCTGATGTATCGTGCTGATACATCAAGTCGAGCTAGGGGGCCGGTCCGAAATGCTGGAGATCGCCGTCCTGGGGCTGCTGAACGAGAGCCCGCTGCACGGGTACGAACTCCGCAAGCGACTGTCCACCCTGCTCGGGACGTTCCGGGCATTCTCCTACGGTTCGCTCTACCCCACGCTGCGGCGCCTGTCCGAAGCCGGATGGATCTCCGAGGAGGAGCCCCTGGCGGTCACGTCGGCCAGCCCCGCCCGATCCCGACGCGGCAAGCGGGTCTACCGCCTGACCGCCGACGGCAAGGAGCACCTGGCCGACCTGCTCGCCGACGTCGGCCCGGACGCCTTCGGTGACGAGGGCTTCGGGGCGCGGCTGGCGTTCTTCGCCCAGACGCGCTCGGACATCCGGCTGCAGGTCCTCGAGGGCCGGCGCCGGCGGGTGGAGGAACAGCGGGACGGCATGAAGAGCACGCTCGCCCGGACGGGTGAGCGGCTCGACCGCTACACGCGCGAACTGCACGAGCACGGTCTGGAGTCGGTGGATCGCGAGGTCCGCTGGCTGACCGAGCTGATCGAGCACGAGCGCTCGGACGGTGCGGGCGCCGGGAACGGAGCCGGACCATGACGGGCGAAGCCAACGGATCCCCCAAGGCAACACGCAACAACAATGAAGGAGGAGCCCTGATGGGTTCAGAGAACACCAGCACGAGCGGTCCCATCAGGGTCGCGATCATCGGCGTCGGAAACTGCTCCGCATCGCTGGTCCAGGGTGTGCACTTCTACCGTGACGCCGACCCGGCCGCCAAGGTCCCCGGACTGATGCACGTGAACTTCGGCCCGTACCACGTAAGTGACATCGAGTTCGTCGCCGCGTTCGACGTGGACTCGAAGAAGGTCGGCCTCGATCTGTCGCAGGCCATCAGCGCCAGCGAGAACAACACGATCAAGATCTGCGACGTTCCGCAGCTCGACGTTCCGGTGCTGCGCGGCCCGACCCTGGACGGCCTGGGCAAGTACTACCGCGAGACGATCACCGAGTCGGACGAGGAGCCGGTCGACGTCGTCCAGGTCCTCAGGGACGCCAAGGTCGACGTCCTGATCTGCTACCTGCCGGTCGGTTCCGAGCAGGCGGCGAAGTACTACGCACAGTGCGCGATCGACGCCAAGGTCGCCTTCGTCAACGCGCTGCCGGTGTTCATCGCCAGCACGCCCGAGTGGGCCAAGAAGTTCGAGGACGCCGGTGTCCCGATCGTCGGCGACGACATCAAGAGCCAGGTCGGTGCCACCATCACGCACCGCGTCCTGACCAAGCTGTTCGAGGACCGCGGCGTCGAGGTGCAGCGCACCTACCAGCTCAACGTCGGCGGCAACATGGACTTCAAGAACATGCTCGAGCGCGACCGCCTGGAATCGAAGAAGATCAGCAAGACACAGTCGGTCACCAGCCAGGTGCCCGACCGCGATCTCGGCGAGCGCAACGTGCACATCGGTCCGTCCGACTACGTCGCGTGGCTCGACGACCGCAAGTGGGCCTTCGTCCGGCTGGAGGGCAAGACGTTCGGCGACGTGCCGCTGAACCTGGAGTACAAGCTCGAGGTCTGGGACTCGCCGAACTCGGCCGGCATCATCATCGACGCGCTGCGTGCGGCCAAGATCGCCAAGGATCGCGGCATCGGCGGCCCGATCCTGTCGGCGTCGAGCTACTTCATGAAGTCCCCGCCGGTGCAGTACTTCGACGACGTGGCGCGCCAGGCCGTCCAGGACTTCATCGACGGCAAGGTCGACAGCTAGCTGCTGGTCCGGCACCACCGGCCAGGGCCGGTCCTCCACGCGGGGGCCGGCCCTTGCTGGTGCTCGTGGTGTTGACTTGTGTTCGTTCTTGCCGAAATAGTGTTGATTCCTTCGCGCACGGAGGCCGAACATGCTTGCCAAGCAGCGCCAGCAGCGCATCCTGGCCGAACTGCACGAGCACGGCTGGGCCCGGGTGTCCGAGCTGACAGCGTTGCTCGGCGTCTCGGACATGACGATCCGCCGTGATCTCGACCAGCTGGCGTCCTCGGGGTCGGTGCACAAGGTCCACGGTGGCGCCCTCCTCAACACCGCCGCCTCGGACGAGCCCGGGTTCGAGGCCAAGTCCGGCCTCGAGCAGGCGGCGAAGAGCGCCATCGCGGCCGCCGCCGCGACCCTGATCCGCCCCGGCTCCGCGATCGCCGTCTCGGCCGGGACGACGACCTGGGGGCTGGCCCAGCACGTCGGCGGCATCGCCGGACTCACCATCGTCACCAACTCGACCACCGTCGCCGACGTCATCGCCTCCGCGGGCAACGTCCGCGACCAGGTGGTGATCCTGACGGGCGGGGTGCGCACGCCGAGTGCCGCACTCGTCGGTCCCGTCGCGGACCAGGCGATCCGCTCGCTGCACGTCGATCAGCTCTTCCTCGGCGTGCACGGCATGGATCCGGCCGCGGGGTTCACCACACCGAACCTGGCCGAGGCGGAGACCAACCGTGCCCTCATCGCCGGCGCCGATCAGGTGATCGTGTGCGCCGATTCGACGAAGTGGGGTTCGGTCGGGCTCGCGTCGTTCGCGCCGCTGTCCGCGGCGGACGTCCTGATCACCGACACCGGGCTGTCCCCCGAGGCCCAGGGCGTGCTCGCCGACGCGGTCGGTGAGCTGCAGCTCGTCGCCGTCGAGCGAGCGAGCGAGGTCGGCGCGCGCGGGCGGGTCGCCCGCGCCGAGTGAACAAGTTCGGACACCACTCGGGCGAGGCTTTTGCCCTGCTCTACGCGCTTGATTCCTGGTTTGTCTGGTCGGAAGTGTGCTCCCTCGATGACGAATATGCGTCGAGGTCTTGACTCGGACGTTGGATTCTGCTGGATTATGAGTGTTTTCCGACGCAGACCTTCCCAGGCCGGGATCCGCGTCGCACGAATGCCGCGCCGAGGAGGCTCCCATGCCCGCACCACAACCAGCCGCCGTCCCGACAGGATTCAGCCGCCGCACGATGCTCAAGGGCACCGCGGCCGGCCTCGCCGGCGTCGCAGGACTGCCCGTGCTCGCGGCCTGCACCGGCGGAAGCAGCAAGTCCGGCAGCAATTCGAAGACCTCCAGCCTCGGCTCGAGCGCCTCGGACGCCGTGCCGAAGGCGGGCGTCGCCGCGATGGTCGCCGGTTTCGAGAAGCAGTCCGGTGACAAGGTCGCGATCAACACCAAGTCGCACAACGACTTCCAGGAGCAGATCAGCTCGTACCTGCAGGGCGACCCCGATGACGGCTTCACCTGGTTCGCCGGATACCGGATGCGTTACTACGCGGCCAAGGGTCTCGTCGCCCCGCTCGACGACGTCTGGGACAAGCTCGGCGCGAACAACTTCGGCGTGGGCATCCAGAAGGCCTCGACCGGCGACGACGGCAAGAAGTATTTCGTGCCGAACTACAACTATCCGTGGGCGGTCTTCTACCGCAAGAGCGTGTGGCAGGCGAAGGGCTACCAGGTCCCGAAGACCTTCGACGAGTTCAAGACGCTGTGCGCGCAGATGAAGAAGGACGGGTTCATCCCGATCTCCTTCGGCGACAAGGACGGCTGGCCCGCGATGGGCACGTTCGACTACCTGAACATGCGCATGAACGGGTTCGACTTCCACATCAACCTGATGCGCACCGGCCAGGGCTGGGACTCCTCCCAGGTCGCCTCGGTCTTCGACCAGTGGACCCAGCTGATCCCCTACTACTCGCCCGGCTTCCTCGGTCTGACCTGGCAGGAGGGCGCCAACCAGATCCTGAACAAGCAGGCTGGCATGATGG